>JASEIM010000012.1 GCA_030017655.1 Methanobacterium sp.
GGAAAAAGAGACACTTCCCGGCGTTGGTGCAATGGCTGCATTTGATGATACAGAAGGTAATGTTTCTGTATTTTTGAACCAGAAATGTGATTTGAATAAGCATTAGCTTAAACTTATTTTTCCTTTTTATTTTGCTCAAAATTAATTAAACAGAACTTTAAATTCTCCAGATTTTCTGCAGATATTTTTTCTATTTCACTGAAAACTTTTAATATAAAGAAATAGAGAAGTTTTAATTCACTAATTATTATTAAATTTATTCTGAAATAGAGATTTTACTTTATAATTCATAAATATAAATAAATTATGGTATAAGGAGAAATATATGACTAATAATCAGGCTAAAAAACTTTATAAAACAGGAATAGAACTTTTAATGTGTGGAAAGTCGCAGGAGGCCATAAATTATCTTCGTGAAGCGGTAGATGCGGATCCTTCTCATATTGAGGCCCAGCTGGAACTTGGATACCTTCTGGGAACCATGGAAAACTATGAAGAGGCATTGAATTCATTCAATAATTCCCTGAAGATAGATAAAACATTTCCCGGGTTTTTTGGTAAGGGAATTTGTCTTTTCTTCCTTGAAGACTATGAAAAATCACTGGATGCATTTATGGATGCACAGGAAATTGGTGAAAATGAAGACCTGTGGTATTATCTGGGTAACATACACTTGATTTATGGAAACTGTGAAGGTGCTATAAGCTGCTTTGAAACAGCTTTATCCATAGATGAGGATTTTATTGAGGCCTGGAATGACTGCGGTTTGGCTTACAGTATTCTGGAAGACGATGAAAATGCTCTGATATGTTACAAGGAGGCGGTTAGTATTGAACCGGGCTATAAATCGGCACTCTATAATATGGGAGCTACTCTCGTCGATATGGGGCGCTACGATGAGTCATTAAAATATCTGGATAGAACTCTTGAAATTGAACCTGATCATTTTAAAGCCCTGTTTTACAAGGGACACGCATTGTATTTCATGGAAAAAGAAGAAGCAGCAGCCGAATACTTTATAAAAGCTCTTAATGTGGATAGAGATCAGGAGGAACTCTGGAATTACCTTGGTTATGTTCAATTCAGCATAGGCCAGAACTATGAGGCCATAGAATCTCTGAATCAGGCAATTATGCTTAATAAGGATTTTGATATAGCTTATATAAATCTGGGAAATGTTTACAGTGATTTAGGGAAATATAGTCATGCTTTGAATTGTTTTGAAAAGGCTTTTGAGATTTCACCAGATAATGCAGACGTTTTGAGAGAAATTGAGGATTTAAAAGGTAAATTGGTTTAATTTTTATTATCTACATTTAAATAGTGAAAATAGACGAATTTAGATATTTAATTTTTAAAATATCTATTAATAATTTTATTTTATTCATTAATTGGTATATATTCATTAATTTAATTTTTAATGATTTTTTGTCTCTTTTTTTGCTTGTTTCCTTTAGGTATATGTTGGTCAAAATCAATATAATAATACTAAATTTATATATTTTATTAAATCGTGGGAAGGTGATATTAATGACCAAGTTTGATAAACTCTGTGAAAGTTTTGCCAATGCCAGGAAGAGGTATTTCAACTATGAGAATGAATGCCTGGAATTTGGAGCTAAAATGGTGGATGGGCTGGTGGAATATTTAGAATGCCCTCCAGAACAGGTTAATTACTATCCACCGGATAAAGAAAGCGATCCCAACGTAAAATATAACATAAAGGGAGCTACAAAGCTTGGAGAGGATGGATTCTGGCATATTGGTATTGGAGTTGGATTATACGAAGCTCCACATATACGTCCGCAAGAAAATGTGAGAAGCACACTGTTAATTAAAAAAGATGACAGTCACTTTATCGTGAAATATGGTAGAGAAGCATCAGATGAATTTAGAGTAGGTGAAGACAATGAAGAAGATCTAAAACAGTTCTATCGTCACATTTATCATGAAATTAAAGAATTATATGATAAAGAACTGGAAAATATTAAAGGAGGAGCAGAATTCGCCCATGATCACGATGATTTAAGGTATATCCAATAAATCAATCCAAGAATTTTTTTTAAGTGGAAACTAATCCAGATCTTCAATAAATCTAACATTTTTTCGTATTTTTCGTCCCATGCAGGATAGTAACACATATCTGCTTTAAATTATCCTTAAAATATAATCTTTTTACAGAAGGAACTATTAAAACATCTCTGGTTTCAACATCATATTTAACATCTTCAATTGTCCATGCGCCTTATATAGATAAATCCACTTTTTTCATTTATTTTATATTTTATCTAATAAGTTAATTTATTAGATTTTTCCATTGATTCAAATTACCGCAGTCCCAAAACAAGTTTTTGGGCGTATTATCAAAAGCCATGCTTTATATAAAAAGTATATTATTTAATGGTTTATTCTATTTAACAACTTCTTAGAATTATAGGGAATTTTTGAGGATATTACTGGCCTTTAGAACTTTATCTATGCTGCGTCGAGTGTTCAGTATTCTACCCAGCATGGTGCCGACTGTAATACTGAGGCTGAGGGTCAATAAAAGAGATCCATGAACAAAGTATTCCAGGAGATGTGTCTTATTGAACAGGAAAATCAGGTAAAAAACAAGGATAACTGCTCCGATCCGGTCCATTCTATCGATAACATTGTTGCTTTCTTCATCCCAGCTTAGACTATACATGCGGCTGACTAAGATACCTATAACCATACCGATAATTATCCCAAATATCACCATTGGAATATTAAACGTGCCCTGTACCCCTTCAAAAACTATTATGGCTAACATGACAAGCAGCACAATCATATAAGTTCTGATCCGCTTGATAATACGCTTATCAATATATTGAGTTATTGGTGGTTTATCTTTTTTACTCATTTAAAAAGTCCTCATATTGAAAATATGGTGATGCCATGATTTAATTATCCAAACCACTGTTCTAAACTCTTCTGTGCAGGGTTTAACTTCTTAAGCCTATCCAGAGCTCCAACCACGCGATCCACTGAAAAATCATGTTTTTCGCATAAAAAGTCGATTATTCCTTCTCTATCCGGATTATTCCATTTTATTTCATAGTCTTCAATGAAATCATGGCCTAAAAATATGTCTCTAACTTCCTGGGGATCAACTTCCAGTTCAGTTTTAAGGTGTTTCAGAACACTGTAGACATCACCGTGCTTTTTAATTAAGTTACGGCCTTTTTTAGCTCCAATACCTTTTATTCCCTCATTGAAATCGGTTCCAACAAGAATAGCAACATCGATAAGCTGTTCACGGGTTAATCCATTTTCTTCCAATACTTCGTTAAGATGGATTATTTCCAGTCTTGCTCTGGGGCCACTTATGGCTATGTTCTTGAGCATTCTCGGCGCTCCGAACAAAAGACAGTCGTAATCCTGGGAGGCGACAATCCAGGCGTCTCCTTTTTTAACCATATACGATGCCTGGGCTTCTCCCTCAGATTTTGCCTGAATATAGGGGATTCCCATTAACTGGAGGAGGGTTTTTGATCCTTCAACGATTCCGGCTGACATTCTGGATGAGCGCACTGCAAATTTTCGTGCATCCTCAACCCTACCTTCATCCATGGCTTCTTTCCATTTTATCTCAGCTTCTTCTCTTATCTGACGTCTATTTGCCTGCGTATCCTTCTTTAAAACATGAGGTTTGCCGTCAAAGACATATATGGGTTTTATCCCTTTATCAACAAGTGAAGAGGTCCTGTAGAGGATTCCACTGAAGTGTGAGGTGATATTTCCGTTACGATCCATCAGGGGCGTGCCATCTATCTGTCTGATGCCTGTTAAAAACTGGTAAATCGTGTTTGCAGCATCTAATGCCACTATTTTACCCTTTAATTCGTTTATTTTTATTTCATGAGAAGATGCTATGTCTTTGAACTTCAATCCCATTTTATATCCACCTTAAAACTTAATGTTAAGAACTATTCTCTAAATAAGTCGTATGGAAATGTCTCTTTTATCCTGATTAAGACCCTGTCCTGGTATATTATGTTATATGTCCTTGTGAGCATCAGTGAATCTGTTTTGAATATTTTTTTAAGTTCCTCGTCTGGCTCTTCAGCACCAATATATGTCACTTCTCTTCTTGATTCAATGTTGTATTTCTTTAGAATCCTGCCGATTGGAATATCTGCCTTTAATAGATCTTCTTTGAAGTTATTATCAAGTCTTTTTATTGGAGTTAATGAAATAGCGTGTATAAGCGGCTCTTCTGGATTATGACTCATAATCACTGCTCTGTAATTGATTGTATCTCCTTCGCTGATTCCTAATTCTCTTGCAGACTCTTCATCTGATATTCTGAACTCCTGAATTAACGTATTAACATCTATATGTCCTTTTAATACGTCGAGTATTGTTGTTACCGAGCCGTCGGTTGCAAGGAGTATTTTTTGAGCGCTTGAAAGATTTCCTATGTCTTTTTCCAGTTCATTTACTTTTTCCATTACGTTGATGATTTTTTCGGTCATTGTAATATTTTTAGGTGGTCTAATTTTTAGAAGGTGTGTTTTTTTAACTTCTTTCCGAGCGTTAGAGATGCAGTCGAAAATCAAAGATTTTCGAGGGCCTTTTGATCAACCTTTTCTGAAAAGGTTGACGGTAATGATTTTTTCGGTCATTGTAATATTGGGTATTCTATTGTTCTTGAGGATTCCTGATTTCCCCAAAAATAGCTGAATATGCAGCTACTGCTGGATTTGCAAGGTATAAAAATGATTCCGGGTCCCCCATTCTGCCGACGAAGTTTCTGTTAGTGGTGGAAATGCACACTTCATCTTTACCTAAGACTCCCATATGTGCTCCAAGGCATGGTCCGCATCCGGGGTTACATACTATGCCTCCAGCATCTATAAATGTTTCAATCAGCCCTTCTTTCATTGCATATTTGTAAATATTGGCTGATGCAGGTACAATAATCAATCTTACATCTTCATGTACTTTTTTACCTTCCAGTACCCTGGCTGCAATCCTTAAATCTTCAAGCCGCCCATTTGTACATGATCCAATAAAAGCCTGGTTTATTGATATTCCTTCAACTTTTGAAATTCCGGATACATTATCTACATCACTTGGACATGATATCTGGGGTTCCATGTCAGTAACATCAAAGAAATACTCTTTTTCATAATCAACTTCTTTATCTGACTTAACAACTTCAAAATCGCTGACCCCTATATTTTTCAGGTATTTAAGGGTATTTTTATTCGGTTCCATTATTCCATTTTTGGCTCCAAGTTCAATGGCCATGTTACAGATGGTCATCCGTCCTGAAACATCCATTGAGTCAATTGTTTCTCCGTGGAACTCCAGTGATTTATAGGTTGCGCCAGATGATCCAATTTCTCCAGCCAAGTTAAGTATAACATCTTTCGCTGTTACAAATTCCCCTAAGTTACCATTTACGTTTATTTTAAGGGCTTCAGGCACCATAAACCATGTTTTACCTGTCGCATAGACCATTGCAATATCTGTTGCCCCCATACCGGTTGCAAACGCTCCAAAAGCACCATAAGTGCATGTGTGTGAATCCGCACCCACTACAACAGTACCTGGTTTAATATAACCTCTCTCTGGAAGTACCTGATGACATATCCCTTCTCCGTGGGTATATAAGTTTCTAATGCCCTGTTTTTTGGCAAAATCTCTTGTAACTTTTTGAAATTCTGCAGAACCAATGATATTTGCTGGAACGTTATGATCAAAAACAATGACTATTTTTTTGGGATCCCATACCTTTTCTGCAATTTTATTAAATGTGTTTATGGTGGGGGGAGATGTTCCATCATGGCTCATTGCTAAATCGATGTCAGCTTCAATTATTTCTCCAGGGTGAACTTCATTTTTCCCGGAAGCCCTTGAAAGTATTTTTTGAGTAATATTCATATAATCAACTTTAAAGAGTTTTAATTGTATAGCATGGATTATCCTAAATGCCCGCTTTTATCCCAGATGGATTTAACAATCTTGTTAAAGAGTTCATCATTGATGTATTTACCTTCTTCTCGGCTTTCTTTTATCCTTTCAACAATTTTGCATAATTCATCCTTTGTAACTTCAATACCGCATGCTTCAAGCTTTGCTTTAACTGCCCTGCACCCTGAATGTTTCCCGAGAACGATTCTCCTGTGATGACCAATCATTTCTGGTAAAAATGGCTCATAAGTCAGGGGTTCTTCAATAACAGCATCCACATGAATTCCGGATTCATGTCTGAATACATTTTTCCCCACGATTGGTTTATTATCCGGTACCTTTAAATTTGTGAGTTTTCCCACAAGTTTTGAAAGATCACAGAATTTTTCAAGGTTAAAACCTAAATCAAGACCGTAAATTAGTGTTAGGGCCATTACTATCTCTTCAAGAGCAGCGTTCCCCGCCCGTTCACCTATTCCATTTACAGTTGTTGAAACAGCAGTTGCACCTGCCGCAAGACCGGCAATGGAATTAGCAACGGCCATACCGAAGTCATTGTGGCAGTGCATGGCTATACCAGTTTTTATGTCTTTTCTTAATTCCCTTACAAGATAATCCATGCCCTGGGGGCTTATTGCACCTACAGTATCGGCGATATGTACTCTGTCAACACCGTATTCTTCTGCCCGTTTATAAATCTTCTTTAAAAACCCTAAATCAGTTCTTGTAGCGTCTTCTGCTGAAAAAGCCACAAAGATACCGTGGTCTTTTGCATGTTCTATTGATTTCATGCAGATATTAAGCGCCTGTTCTTGGGTCAATTTCAGTTTATGTTTCAGGTGGAGATTAGAGGTTGCCATGAAGGTTATTATACCATCAACACCGCAATCTATGGCCATATCGATGTCTTCTTTTTTTGTCCTTGCTAAAACAAGTATATCTGCATCTAAATCCTCATTAACAATTGCTTTAACTGATCTTTTCTCTTCATTTGATACTATGGGGAATCCTGCTTCTATCTGGTGTATTCCAAGTTCGTCAAGCTTCCTTGCAATCTGCAACTTTTCCGGTGTTCTTAAACATACTCCTGGAGTTTGTTCCCCGT
This sequence comes from Methanobacterium sp., assembly GCA_030017655.1. Classification (NCBI taxonomy): domain Archaea; kingdom Methanobacteriati; phylum Methanobacteriota; class Methanobacteria; order Methanobacteriales; family Methanobacteriaceae; genus Methanobacterium; species Methanobacterium sp. The sequence continues at coordinate 7,049 of JASEIM010000012.1, forward strand.
CTCTCATGGTTGTGTCGTATATTGTGATGTTTTCAGGAAATTTTAAGTTTGCATCATTATTAAAAGGACTAACAAAATATTTCAAATCGTTCCCACCTTTATATTAAAATAATCATTCAGTTTTTTACAAAACGTTAATTTATTTAAATTGAATTTTTTATTTTTTTTTTAGATTGATTAACTTTTGTTTTTTGTTTATATAAAAATATTATTTTTACCATCTTTTGCTTATACCATTAATTTTTGGCTTTTTGTGTTTAAATATCGCGAAATATGAGGGATTTCTTCTATAAATATCTCTGATACCTATTACAAAAGATCGTTTGATTATACTGCTTTTGATGGTTTAATTTAAAAAAATTAATGTTGGGGGTTTAAATTCATGAACCAGCGTTGTAAATTCCAAGAAGTTCAAGGTAGGATCTTCTCTCAAATCCTTCTTCAATTCCAAGTTTTTTATATATTTTAAAAATTTTATCCAGTGTATCTTTAAAATCTTCCCCTTCAGAGGCTTCTTTTTCTATTTCAACAAAATTTCCAACTTTATAAACCTTATCCAGAGTGATAATAAATTCTTTATATAAATAAGTGGTTCTATCTTTCTTTATGGTTTCTACTGGTTTAAATCCGAGATTTTCAAGTATTAATCCCATATTTTTAGATTCTTTCACTTCAGATTCTATTTCTTTACGTGTTTTACTTATAGAATCCATTTTAGCGCCTTTATATGTAAGAATAATGCTTTTTTTCCCATCAGTTATTGTGGTTCTTATTCTTAATGCTTCATCAGTTTTTTCAAAGTCTCTCAGTTTAGGATTATTAAAATAAATATCTTCCTGATATTCTTCTTTTTCTTTTTGGGCTCCAATTTCATTTAATTTGACTTTAATATCATCAAAGTCATTAACTCCAGCTTTAACTTCTACTTCTATCACCATTGGCACCACCAATAATTATTAAGGATATTTAAATTAAAAATAGTTTTATTTAAGCTCCTTCACGAATTATGCTGTCTAGATATACTTTAGAATTATTGATTTGAATTAAATAATCTTCAACTGTGTGTTCAATAGTTTCGTAAGAAGCTATTTTCAGGTCTCTTTCTATTATAAGGTCTTTTTTTTCCTTTAATTTGCTTTTCTCTATCTTCTGTTTACTATTAAATGTTTCTGAAGATTTTTCGGCATTTTTTATTTTTTCCATATATTCCTTTCGAATGGCTCTGATATCTATACGAACATTAAATCGGATTCTAATTAATATTTCTTCAATATTCTGTAGTTCATCCAGTAAATCAGAGGCTTCATCAGCATTTTCGGCATGTACAACCATACCTTCAATGCCCAGTTCACTTATTTGTTTATGATACACTTTGGGGCTAATCATGGTGTTACCTTTATATTAGTTTAAGTAGATTTAAGAAACATATATAAATAAATTTTATCTATTATAAATAATATTGATAAACCAGTTGCATGAATTAACCTGCATTACATGGTAACTGATATTACATAAAAAAAATGAAAAAAATTAATCTAAACAATGATGGCAATTTTTAGAAATAAACTATGTTTTTGAATATTACTATTTCAAAATAATTATTTACAGTTTAAACAACTGATGGTGCAGGAAAATCATCTTTTAAAAAAGAATACTATTTGTTATATTCATGTTTAAAAACAAGAAAATTGGAGGAATACACTTGTCGAACGTAGAAATCAAAGTTGAAAATATTGTGGCTTCCGCAGCTTTTGGAAAGTCAATAGAGCTTCCTAAGGTAGCACCAGCGCTTGAAGGCGTTGAATTTAATTCAGAAAATTTCCCAGGACTAATTTATAAACTTAAAGAGCCTAAAACAGCTGCTCTTATATTTGGATCAGGAAAATTAGTATGTACAGGAGCTAAATCCATAAAAGATTCAATTAAAGCTATAAACATTACTGTGGATAAGATGAGAACGCTGGATCCAGAGATACCTAAAGAATTTGAAGTTAAAGTACAGAACATAGTGGCTTCAGCAAACCTTGGAAAAACTTTAAATCTTGAAGCGGTTGCTTTAGATTTAGAAAACACAGAATATGAACCAGAACAATTCCCTGGTTTAGTTTACAGACTAGAAGATCCTAAAGTTGTATTATTATTGTTTGGATCTGGAAAAGTAGTATGTACAGGCGCAAAAACAATTGAAGACGCTCAACTTGGTGTAGAAAAAACCAAGGAACGATTAGGAGAACTGGATTTAATATAATCCTCCAATATTTGATTTAATATCGGTGATCTTTTGATTAAACTTATAGCCTTTGATCTAGATAATGTCCTTATAGACGGTGAAGCCATAGACGAAATTGGCAACATAGTAGGAATCCAAAAAGAAATAGCAGAAATAACAAAAAAAGCCATGGAAGGAGAAATTGACTTCGAAACTGCAATTAAAGAAAGGGTAGCCTTACTTAAAGGAACTTCAGTGGATAGCATTAAAGAAGTTGTTCAAGGTATTCCATTGATGGAAGGAGCTGAAGAAACCATTAAAGAACTTAAAAAAAGAGGCTACAAAATTGCAACAATAAGCGGTAGTTTTGAAGTAATTGCAAATCGTTTGAAAGAAGAATTAGATCTTGATTATGCTTTTTCAAATGTTCTCCATGAAGAAGATGGAGTTTTAACAGGTGAGGTCAGTGGACCTCTTGTAGAAGGATCTAAAGCAGATGTGTTAAATAAAATTCTTAAACTCGAAAAAATATCTGCTGATGAATGTGCTGCGGTTGGTGATGGTGCAAATGATATTTCCATGCTTGAACTGGCTGAATTAGGAATAGCTTTTAATGCAAAACCTGTTTTAATAGAAATGGCAGATATTGTAATTGAAAAAAGGGATTTAAGAGAACTTTTACCATACTTTGAAGAAGATGCTCTTGATGAATTTTCTAAATCTATTGAAGCTGAAGGAAGCTTCGATAAACTCCTTGATCAAAAAAGAAAATGCGAAAAAAAGCTTAAAGAACTTACCAAAATTCGTGATGACCTTAATGCTGAAGCAAATACACAAAGAGAGTTGAGAAATAGTTTAAATGCAAGTATTAAAGAAAATCTTAATTCTGCAATTGAATACAGAGATAAACGTGATGAAACAAACAAAGAAGTCAAAAAATACAAGAAACTGAGGGATTCAACTAATAATGAACTTAAAAAATTGGAATGGGCATCAGGCAAAAAAGACATGATCAACATTGAAAATGAGATAAAGAGACTTGAAAAAACCATAGAAACAAAGGTCCTTAATATAAGGAAGGAAAATGAACTGGTAAATAAAGTCACTGATTTAAGGAAAAAGCTTCAAGATATGAAGGAAGATGAAAAAATCCAGAAAGAAGCCCTTGAACTCAAAGAATTGTCTGAATCATATCATGCTAAAGTAGTTGAGTTTTCTGATGAAGCCCAGGTCACTCATGAAAAGATGATTGAACATTTCAAGCAGATAGATGAAATAAGAAATGAAGCCGATGAAGCTCATAATAAGTTTATTGAAGCGAAAAATAAGGCATCAAAGAAACATGATGAAGTAAAACAGGTTTTAGGTTACATTCGTAAGATTAATAAAAGATTGGACAAGGTTAAGTCCAAAAGACGGACTCATGAAAGCGAAGTAACAATGAAGAAGAATAAAGAAGAAAAAGAGCTTGCAGAAGACATATACCAGAAGTTTAAAGATGGTAAAAAGCTTAATACTGACGAGTTAATGCTTCTTCAAAAACATAATGTAATTTAATTACATTATACTTATTTTTAATTTAATTACTTCATTTTATTTTTATACTGCTAATTCTTATACAGATAAAAGTAAATGGTTTAATTAATAATTATTTTAGATTGATTAAAGACTATTTTTAATAATTTAATAAACTAGGGTATCCACAGGGGATTGAACGTCAATGGTTCTTGGATTTCGGCCCATTTCCAGTATAAACTTATTTACACGGTCAATCATGTCAATATATACACTTTTTATGATTTTATAGTCTTCAACCATTATGTATACTGGCATTTCACCATTGAGCTTTTTATACTCTATTATTTCATTAACCATCTTTCTGTATTGTTTAAGTGTTAACCTCTCCATCAAATCGCCTGGTTTTGTTTAACACTTTTTGATTCATAATATTTAAATGATGAGGATATTTCATTATTATTCTTGAAATATCACTTCTGCATCTGGATTGAATGGATTTGTTCTTAGCGAGAGAGAGAACATGTAAGGATAATTTTCCATCAAATGCTCCATATACTGCAGCCATTCTTTAATAATCAGGCTGTAAGCTCTTTCAACATCCCCTGCAAGATGTCTATAATCTGCTTCAGGAAGATCTGCAAGATCTTTTCTATTTTCAAGTTCTTCTGTTAAATGGAAAATTGCCCAGAGTAGATCTGTAAAAGAATCATGCTCAAGTAGATTTGGATTTCCAAGAAGGCGCAGCATAAATTCTCTTTTTTCAATCAGAAATTCTTTAAGATCTTGAAGGTAAATAATTGATTCTGGATTATTTTTACCAATATCAAGAGTGTAATCAAAATTTTTAATGACTTCACTTGCATCTAAGAAATCCTTTTTTTCCCATGAATCGCTCAGTATAAGATTTTTTCTGATTTTTTCAATATCAGGGTCAAAGTCAGATATTCCGTTTATAACGGTGATACCTACTTCGCTGAAAAAGGATCCTATGACCATATTCAGCTTTTGCAGTAAATTTTTTTTCTCTCTTTCTCCTATTGCCCATTCTATAATTAAAACAACGAATAAGACTTCTAAGGGAACAAATGCCAGTTCAATGTCTAAATAAAACAGGGTATGTTCAAGATCTCCAAAAAGTATGTAATTGGAAAAGTAAAGAATAAGTGATAGAACTACAAGTAATATTCCTAAACGAACTCGCCATCCAAGTTTTTTCATTTAATTTCTCCTTTTAAATTGTAATTTATGTTACTTTTTAGCAGTTATGATTGTTATTGGATTATTCGCAATCATCATAGTGCCTCTATCTGTAATCTTTCCCTTTGAAATGGATACATTAATTATTTCGACAACCATATTGAGGTTTTTCAATGTTTCAATGGCTTCTGTCGGGGTTTCGAGCAGTATGGATGTTATTATGATCCGACCATTTCTATTAAGTTTTTTGTATCCTTTTTCTATTATAGGGGATAAATCCCCTCCACTTCCCCCTATCATTAAAATATCCATGTTTTCAATATTTCTCAGGGCTTTAAGGGCATTTTTGTTTATAAGATTTACTTTTTCGGATAAATCATGTTTATTAAGGTTTTTTTCTGTTAAACGCAAAGCTTCTATGTTTTTATCGATAGCATATACAATTTTTGCCCTTTTTGCAAATTCTACGGTTAATCCCCCAGTTCCGCAGCCAACATCTACCACTATATCCTCCTTGGATACTGCGGATTTGCAGATTACAAGACATCTTATTTCTTCCTTTGTTGGCCCCGGAATATTCTCTTCTTTTATAAATTCATCATCTAAAATCATTTAAATCATTCTGTTATTTATTATAATTGTAAATTATAGATTTTCGTCGTGCCATCGTTTGAATAGATGGTTGTCAATCTCCAGTACATCCAGTATTTTTCCTACAATAAAATTTACCATTTCATCAATATTTGATGGTTTATGATAAAATGCAGGCATTGCAGGGAGAATAATGCCTCCTTCATTGCTTATTTTAAGCATATTTTCAAGATGAATAGATCTAATTGGAGTTTCACGAGGTACAATAACTAATTTTCGTCTTTCCTTTAAAACCACATCTGCAGCTCTTGTTATGGCATTACTTGCATATCCATTTGCTATGGCCGAAATTGTTTTCATTGTAGATGGAACTATTACCATTGAACTATACCTGAATGAACCGCTGTTGATTGAAGCTGTTAAATCGTTAGATTCATAATAAACAGTTGAATATTCTTTTAAATCGTCTTCAGTGATCCCAAGTTCATGTTCAAGAATTATTTTAGCGGGAGGTGTTATAACAAGGGCTGTTTCTTCACCTAATTCATTTAAAACTTCAAGGAGCCTTACACCGTAAACTACTCCGCTTGCACCTGTAATTGCAATTACAATCATAATTATCACTTATATTATTCCATTTGATGATGATTACATCCAATCTTTAATGTTTTTTTGCATTGTTAATTCAATATAGCTATCAAAAGGAAAATTTGAAGCTTTTTCAGAGTATTCTTCAGGAATATAAATACATATGTCAGCATAATTAAATCGAACGTTTTTAAGAGCATTTACCAGACTTGATATTTCGCTTAACGTCACTTTTTCATCCCCAACTGACACAAGAGTCCTCATTTCGTTGAAATAAGGATATTCTGGAATATCAATTATTGTATAATCCACAGGAGATCCTAAATCTTCAGCAATTTCAAGTTCAATTTTTTTTATTTTACTTTCTTTGATTCTGAAAACATCTTTGGGCTCTTCAAGGTCACTTAATTTAACAGAATAAACATTTTTAAATAAATCTCTGTTATCCAATCTTCTAATAATATCATTTATTTTTCCAGTTTGAGATCTTGCAATTGAAATTATGTCTATATCATCGTATCGGTAAATTTTATCAAGGTCAATGATCTGTGATTCAAACATCCATTTCATGCATCTTCTAAACATGGAATTTATTATTCTTGTTGTATGGTGCTGATAAACACTCGGATACATCTGATATCTTGCGATCAGCGCTGATTCTGCGGCTTGAACTCCTTTAGGCCCTATAATAAGCATATCTTCAAGTTTCATTGAATGAATAAGTCTTTCGATATCAATGGTACCATATGCTACTCCAGTATAATATGAATCTCTTAAAAGGTAGTCCATTCTATCTGCATCAAGGTCTCCACTCATTATCTGGCCAAGCCTTCCCTTTCCATTAATCAAATCTATTATTTCTTGAGCATCGAACTTTTCAGATAGAATATCAGCAATCTGAGTTTCTTTAATAACAGTAGATGTTAATTTTTCATGTGTAGTGTCCAGAACTCCTTCTGATACATGTGAAAATGGTCCGTGTCCGGTATCATGTAAAAGTGCACATGCTCTAATCATTCTTTTTTCATAGTCTTTTAATCCAACACTATCTGCTATTTTTGATGCAATATGCATTGTTCCAATTGAATGTTCAAAACGAGAGTGATTTGCACCAGGATAAACAAGGTTTGTAAATCCAAGCTGCTTAACACGTCTTAGCCGTTGAATCTGAGGAGTATCAGCTAATTTAATCTCAAATTCATCGAGATATAGATTTCCATGGACGCTATCCCGTATAATTTTCAAAATCACCCTCTCCAAACATTTTATTTAGGGTTTATCCGCCGGACAAAATTATATTTTTCCCATTATCTGTAAATTCTTCTTTTTTAAAGTCAAGTTCGTATTTTATACGTTCTATTGACTCTTTTAAGGCATCTCTGGCCTCTTCTCTGTGTGCTCCAGCCACCACAACAAGAACTAATGAATCTCCTGTATAGAATTCGCCGATGTAATGTACTGCTGCGATTTCTGCTACTCCATATTTGCTTTTAACATCTTCTATAATTTCAATGAGCTCTTTTTCTGTTTTTTCCATATCTGGAGTGCTCATAATTAATTTTTGAACCTGTTTATTTTCTTCTTTACCTCTTACAATACCTTCAAATGAGAATATAGCTCCGCATTCATCTATTTTAGGGTTTTTCTTTATTTGGCTGATTAAATCGCATAATGTAATGTTTTCTTCGTCATTTTTTAAGATCTTGACGTTCATAAAAATCACCTTTGGTTAAATGTGTTGTTATCGAAATTAATTTCAGATGTTTCTTTTTTGGAGAGATGTTTAATTCTTGAAACTCCTTCAATTTCAGTTATAACGTCTTTAACAGAATCTGGAACCAGTGATTCCCAATCTTCTTCTTCAAGTATTCTTCTCCTTACTTCGGTACCTGAATAGATTTCGCGATTGAATAAGGGAGGTTCAGTGACTTCGTATCCTGCTTCAATAAATAGACGTTGAACCAATGGGTTTCCAGAATAAATATATCTAAATGGTGGTGTTAGCATCTTAATATGAGCTACCCAAATTGAATTACAGGCAACATCTTGAACAGGGATTATATAATACCGGGATGCAGGGATTCCATTTTCACTTAAGGCTTTTGAAAGCATCATGACCCTTTCTCCGGCTGTAAAGGGATCCTTTAACGTATGACTTAGCTGAGCACTTCCAATACCTATTATTACTTCATCTACTTCTTTTAGAATGCTTTTTATCACCTGAAGATGTCCATTATGTACCGGCTGCATTCTACCAACAAGTAATCCCCTCAAATTAATCACCATTTAATCATTTGATCTTTTTGTTTTAATATCTTTGTTTAAAATTAATGAACTTTTATGTTAAAAAAATTAAGCAGATCTTATATAAAATTATTTAAAAAAAATGTTAATTACTTTATCCCATCAAAAAAGAAATAATAGTAAATTTAAAAATAATTATTCTGACATTATGCATTAAATTCTTTCATTTAAAATATGAAATTTATTTCATTTTTCCAATGGCTATACTTATGTCAATTGGTGAATTAAACTCCTTGTCAGGTACGTTTTCTAGAATGTCTAAAACATCATTATTAGCGTTATTGCTTTCTGCTTGCTTTAATAACTCCTGTTTACTTGCAGGAAATTTAATACCCTTAATATATTTTTCAACTTGTGCTGGACTTACTTTAACCATATTGATTCACCTCCATGTTTTGCAATCTCATGATGAGATAACTTCAATACATAAATACAGTAAATAACACTTAGATTAAGGATAAAATCATGAAAGGCTTTTTTCGGGCCTTAATGAGTAAATAATGAAAATTTTTCTATTTTATTTTTCATTTTTTGAATGTTAGGAGATAAATAATTTACTATCTTTTTAAGTAAAAGTATTAAAAACTTTGATTAATTCAAAAAATCAGGTTATATGAATAAGAAAAGGATAGAGAGGTATAAAATCCCTCAGATATATTAGGGCATTGAAAAAACAGAATAAAATATACATAATTTTTCATGTTCCCGCTTCTACTGAAAAATAATGAATATTAATAAATAAAAACAATTAATATTTTAAATTTATTCTTTAAATTGAAATCAAATTTTTTTGTCGAAAACCTTAATAAAATGAACTATAATAAATACACTTATTAAACTCAATTTTATTAAATAATGGTGATAATCAATGATAAAAGTGAAGAACTTATCAAAGACATTTAAAATGGAAAATGGAGAAGAAATTGAAGCTTTAAATGATATTAACCTTAATGTTAATGAGGGTGAAATTCTCGGGATAATAGGAATGAGTGGATCAGGGAAAACCACCCTATTAAGGATTCTTAGAGGTGTAGAACCATTTGATGAAGGCCAGATCATTATTGATGATATTGAAGTAAATGCAAATTCCACCGCTTACTACATTGCCAAATTAAAAAAGGCAACTGCAATTCACCTCCAGAGATCATTCGGTTTATGGGGTGAAACAGCTTTACAAAATGTAATAAGAAAATTATCAGGGGCAAAATATGGTGATGAATCAATTCAGGATTTCAATGATGCTAAAGATGAATTTGAAGAAGAAGCAATGGAAATACTGAAGATTGTTGGTCTTGAACATAAAGCCAACCATTTTGCACCGGTTTTAAGTGGTGGAGAAAAACAGAGATTGATAATGGGAAGACAGCTTGCAAAAAAACCCAAAGTTCTTTTACTGGATGAACCCGCTACAATGTCATGTCCAAAAACAAAACAGGAAATTCTGGACGCTATAAAAAACATAAACAAAGAGATGGGAGTCACTGTCATCATTGTTTCTCACCTTCCAGAAGTTCACCAGTATCTTGCTGACAGACTTGTTCTTATGGAAAAAGGTAGAATAATCGATGTAGGCACCCCAGATGACATAGTCCCTGAATTTACTAAAAATATGGAAGCTCCCGAACCTATAAGGGATAAATCAGATATTGGAAACTCTGTAATAGAAGTGAAGGAATTGTACAGGAAATTCTTCCTTTTAAAAGGTGGAAGTACTCTTCAAATTGAAGATATTAATTTTGACATTAAACGGGGAGAAATCGTATCATTAATAGGTCCAAGTGGTGCTGGAAAGACAGTTCTGCTTCGTATGATTGCAGGTCTCGATGCTCCAGATTCAGGGAATGTTTTATTCAAACTGAATGGTGATTGGATTGATATGCAGGATCTGGGAATTCCCAGAATGAAAGTAAGACGAAAGATGGGTTTTATGCACCAGGAATTTTCTCTCACACACTATGCAACCATTAAAGATCAGATAGCAGCAAGACTTGGAGTTAAAGGCGAATATGTAATGGCAGAGGCGAAAAAGAAAGCCCAAGAGCTTGGGATAAGTGATAAAATTCTCGATGTTCTCTATCAGCTAACTGATCTTCCTGAAACAGAAGCTAAAATCAGATTAGAAAAAATAGGTCTTTCATCAGATATTCTAAATGTTTTATTCCCAAGTTTCCCTGATACAGAAGTCAAAAAATATGCAGAACCAGTATTTGAAGCTTTAGATTTGCCTATGGAAATTTTAGATAGAAAATCATATGAACTGTCAGGTGGACAGAAGGTAAGGGCTACGTTAGCACTGGTTTTAACATCAAACCCCGAAATCCTGATTTTAGACGAGCCTTTTGGAGATCTTGACCCTATCACTTTAAGAACAGTTTCGAATTCCCTCAAGAGGATAAATAAGAAATTTAACACCACCATTGTTATGGTAAGTCATCACGTAGATTTCATCCGAGAAGTTACAACAAGAGCTATAATGATTGACGATGGAAAGCTTGTTAACGAAGGAGATCCTCTAAAACTATGCGATGAATTCATCCAAAATTGTAAGGCTGAGTATATGACAGGCAAATAACTTGGTTATTTGTTGTAATGATATTTAGCCCTTTTCAAAAAAATTAAATCTTTTGATTTAGATAAATAATATAAAAGAAAAATGGTTTTAATAAAATTTCTTTATAAAATAAAGCTAAAGGATGATTAGATGAGTTTTACCGAAATTAGCATAGAAAATGCTTACAGAATACTGACACCACGACCAACCATTATTGTAACAACCATAAACAAAAAGGGGGAGGTAAATGCTGCCCCATTTTCTTTTACAATGCCTGTTTCAATGAATCCTCCATTAATTTCATTTGCGTCAGTCCCAACTCACGATACCTATAAAAACATCAGGGAAACTGAAGAATTCGTTGTGAATATTCCCAATGAAGATATTTTAGGACAATTATGGATTACTGGAAAAAAATTTCCCTATGGTGTAAATGAGATTGAAAAAGCCAATCTCACTCAAACAGATTCAATAAAAGTAACTCCTCCTAAAATAGAAGAGTGCATAGCGGCCATTGAATGCAGAGTTCGGTGGATCAAAAATGCAGGAGATCACGATATAATTGTTGGAGAAGTTCTGCATGCAGAAATTAAAGAAAATATATTAAAAGAGGGTCTTTTAGATGTAGAAAAGGTTAAACCAGTTTTACATGTTGGCGGAGTGAATTTTGTGGTTGGAGATCATCTTAAAAAAGTGGAGGAATGAATGATGTTTAAAACTATAATGGTTCCCACAGATGGTTCTGAGTTTGCTAAAAGGGCTGAAGATATTGCAATCTCAATGGCCAGTAAATACGATGCAAGGATTGTTGGAGTTTATGTTATTGATGAAAAGCTTATTTATCCCTATGATGTTCTTGAAGATGAAGGAAAGGAAATATTAAAAAATCTGAATAAAAAGGCCAAAAAAGAGGGCGTGATTGTTGATGAAATCCTTGTTTTTGGCGATCCAGCTAAGGATTTAATTACAATATCAAGAAGAATGAATGCGGATATTGTAGTGGTTGGTACTCATGGAAAAAAAGGTCTTGAAAAGCTTTTCATGGGTAGTGTAGCTGAAAATATTATTAAATCTGTTGATGCACCTGTATTGCTTGTAAAATAAACCATTTTGATGAAAACATTTATATTAAACATGTATCAATTTTAGATATATCAAATTATGATATATTAAATAATTTTGGAGAAACCTTATATGATGCGTATATTAAATGGGATAAAAGCTTATTTATTAGATTGGAAAAATTGGGCTGTACACAGCGTAGTTGGAGTTATACTTCTTTTATTTTTATTATTTGCTCCACTGGATCCCTATGTACGAATCGCTGTTTTGGGATGTGTGGTGGTTTTCAATATTTTAAGAATGAAATTTTTAGATAAATCAAAATAAAAGAGTTGATGAAGATTTATGAGGTTATGAGACCTGCAAAAAATCAAAGATTTTTGTGACACATAATCTCAAATAATTAAAGTGAAAAATATGAGATTATGGAGTCTTCACCCAAAATACCTTGATGTTAAAGGGTTATGTGGCCTCTGGAGAGAGGGAATAATGGCCAGAAATGCACTTTTAGGTATTAGAGAGGGTTACAGGAACCATCCTCAACTTGAAAGATTTAAAAAACAGGAAGATCCCATTGTTTCCATTGATACATATCTGCTTCATGTTTATGAAGAATCAAAAAGAAGGAACTATAATTTCAACAGGGACAGAATAGGGAATAAATTCCAGGATTATAAAATAGATGTTACAGAAGGTCAGATTAATTACGAAATAAAACATCTAAAGAGAAAATTAAAAAAAAGGGATTTGGAAAGTTACAATAAATTAAAAAAAATTAAATGTCCAGAATTAAATCCAATATTTAAGCCTGTCAAAGGTAAAATAGAATCATGGGAACGACCTTACTAATTATAATATTCTTATTTTTTGATAAATCTATTTTTTTGATGTTTTTTGGGAGTATTTTCCCTGTATTGGCTATTTTGTTAAAACATATAAATTCTGCAAAGTATATTAATATTAAAAAATAAAGATAATTTAATAAATCCATATTCTGAACCATGAAATATAAATAATTGACATAGAGGTGGATTTTATGGCTAAACAATATTACTGTGGTGTTTGTGGATATATCTATGACCCTGAAAAGGGCGAGCCTCGGAAAAATATAGCTCCTGGAACTCCATTTGAAGATTTAGATCCCTACTGGCGATGTCCAAGCTGTGGGGCTGGTAAAATCAGGTTTCGGGTTAAGGATAGGTAAATAAGAAATAAATTTATAGTAAGAAAAATATTAATAAAACTGAGGAAAAATGTTTTCCTCAAATAAAAAACTGTAACTGATTAGACATTATTAAGATTGAAGGAAATGTAAAACATGCAAATATACGATTTGTTGTTCAAATCAAAGATTTTGATAACATTTCCGAACCCAAAAAATAGAAAACCTTTCAGGTTTTCGAACCTTTGAAAATCAAAGCTGCAAAAAAACAAGTTTTTCGCGACCCTAAAATCATAGATTTTTAGGGATTTTCATGGCCCGAACACTACGTGTTTGACGGCCACAGATTTGAAAAAAAAAATTTGAGGTTAAGAATATGGAAAAATACAAATGTAGGGTTTGTGGATACATATACGACCCTGAAAAAGGTGAACCAAGAAAAAATACCGATCCAGGGACAGATTTTAAGGATTTACCGAATCTTTGGCGCTGCCCTATATGTGGTGCAGGAAAAATTAAGTTCGATAAGCTTAAATAAAGACTGTAAAAGTTTAAGAGATTGAGAAGAACCTTTCATGTTTTTGAACAACATAAAATAGAAAATTTTTGAGGTTGAAGAAAAATGCAAAGCATTTTTCGAACAACAAAAAACAAAGTTTTTTGAGGTAATTAAAATGCAAAAATACAGATGTATAGCATGTGGATATATATATGACCCTGAAGAGGGCGATTCTATTTCTGGAATAGAGCCTGGAACTCCATTTGAAGATTTACCTGATGACTGGCTCTGCCCAATGTGCGGAGTTGGAAAAGACATGTTTGAACCAGTTGATTAAAAATGTCATCTAGAATGATAAAATCAGAAATTTATTTTACAGGAGTAATAGACTGGGACAGAAAATTGTTCGATGAAATCATCCCTCTTCCAGAGGGAACAAGTTATAATTCATATTTAATACAGGGAAGCGAAAAAACGGCCCTGATTGACACGGCTGATCCATCTAAAAAAGCAGAATTCTTAAGCAATGTTAAGCAAACAGGCCTAAACATTGATTATGTCATTTCACACCACGCAGAACAGGATCATTCAGGATTAATACCAGATATTCTTGATCTTTATCCTGAAGCAAAGGTAATAACAAACCCTAAATGTAGGGAACTCTTAATAGAACTTCTTTTAATTGATGAAGACAAATTCCACACAGTGGATGATGGGGAAACCCTATCTCTCGGCGATAAAACTCTGAAATTCTTTTACACTCCTTGGGTCCACTGGCCAGAGACAATGGTCAGCTACCTTGAAGAAGATAAAATATTATTTTCCTGTGATTTCTTCGGCTCTCACCTTGCAACAAGTGAACTTTACGCAGATGATAAACCATTAGTATACAGAGCTGCAAAACGGTATTATGCAGAAATCATGATGCCTTTCAGGCCATTTATCCAGAAAAACATTGAAAAATTAAATGATCTTCAAATAGAGATTATTGCACCCAGTCATGGCCCTTTATATAAAGATCCACAGTTTATTTTAGATGCGTATAAAGACTGGGTGTCTGATGAAACCAAAAATGAAGTAATCGTTTCTTATGTATCAATGCATGGAAGCACTAAGGAATTGGCCGATTATTTGGTAAATGGTCTGATTGACAATGGAATAATTGTTAAACCATTTAATTTAACAACTGCAGATATTGGAGAATTAGCTCTGGCACTTGTTGATGCTTCAACGCTGGTACTTGCCACTCCTACAGTTCTTACAGGTCCGCATCCAAGTGCAGTGTATGCAGCATATCTTGTAAATGCATTGAGGCCAAAAATCAAGTTTGTATCAATTATAGGTTCATTTGGATGGGGCGGAAGGACAGTTGACTTACTCAAAGGACTTTTAATCAATTTAAAGGCCGAAATCATTGAACCAGTTATTATTAAAGGATTTCCCAAGGAAGATGATTTTCAAAAAATTGATGATTTAATCCAGAAGATAGTAATGAAACATAAAGAGAAGAATTTAATGAATTAAAAGTGATTAGGTGGTAGTATGATTAAAAAACGAGTTTTAGATGCCTTAAATTCCCAATTAAATGCAGAACTTTATTCTGCATACCTCTATCTTTCAATGGAGGCATATTTTGAATCAATAGATTTAAGTGGGTTTGCAAACTGGATGAGAGCACAGGCCCAGGAAGAATTAACCCATGCAATGAAATTTTATGACTATATTGTCCAAAGGGGTGAGAGAGTAGATTTAACTTCAATAGATGAACCTCAAAAGGAATGGGATTCTCCTCTTGCAGTGTTTGAACACGTTTATGAGCATGAAAAGAAAGTTACAGGACTAATAAATGATTTAGTTGATATTTCTGTAGCTGAAAGCGACCATGCAACTACTAATTTCCTCCAGTGGTATGTTGCAGAACAGGTTGAAGAGGAAGAATCTGCAAGCGGTGTACTTCAAAGAGTAAAACTTACCGCAGATTCTCCGGGCGGGTTATTCATGCTTGACACAGAGCTCGGTCAAAGGGTATTTAACCCTCCTGCACAGGAAGAATAACAACTTTCTTATTTTTTATTATTGCTAACTGAACTTATTCAAATATTCTGATTAGTAATAACTCTGAACCCAAAATAAATTGAATAACCTGATTTAATTTACTTAAAGTACTTTTTATAGCTTATTTTATTAAGATATTAAAAAATGAATTAAATTTTTACTTTATGCCATTAATAAAAGCGAAATTATTATTTAATATTAAAAATAATATATTAATAGAATAATGTCCTTTTTAACGGGGGTCTAATATGGGAAGTAAAATAAAAATCTATGAAGTTAGAAAAACTAAAAAAAAAGATAGTGGAAGAATGCCCTTAATAGGGGACGAATTTCCTAAGATTAAAAATGTAAAAACTACTCATGGCATAATTAATTTACCTAAAGAATTTAAAGGTAAATGGTTTGTTCTATTCAGTCATCCAGGTGATTTTACACCGGTCTGTACAACAGAATTTGTTGAATTTCAAAGAAATTTCATTAAATTCAAATTGTTAGGCTGTGAATTAATAGGATTAAGCGTCGATCAGGTATTTTCACATATAAAATGGGTAGAATGGATAAAAGAAAATTTAGGTGTTAGAATTGAATTCCCTATAATAGCAGATAATGGAGAAATTGCTGAAAAATTAGGTCTTATCCATCCAGCAAAAGGGACAAATACTGTAAGAGCAGTCTTTATTGTAGATCCAGAAGGAATAATAAGGACAATTATATATTATCCTCAAGAACTTGGAAGAAACATTGATGAAATATTAAGGGCAATTGAAGGCCTGAAAGTTGCAGACAATGAAGGGGTTGCTATGCCTGCAAACTGGCCGGCAAACAGGCTTCTGGGAAGCAATGTAATTATTCCACCAGCTCAAGATATGGAATCAATTACAGAAAGAAGGAAAAAAGTAGGGGAAGGAGAATATATGTGTATGGACTGGTGGTTATGCCACAAACCTTGGTATAAGAAATACAGAACATCAAGGTGGAAAGAAATTTAAAGATCTTAATTTGTCTTGAATTTAAAAACATGGAGGATTTGATATGGGAAAAAAATTTTATGAACTACCTGAACTACCATATGACTATGATGCATTGGAGCCGCATATTTCAAAAGAACAATTGACAATACATCATGATAAACATCACCAGGCTTATGTAGATGCTGCAAATGCCATTATAAAACTTTTCGATGAGTCAAGAGAGAAAGGGGAAGACTTTGATGTTAAGGCCAAGTTAAAAGAATTATCATTTAATGTAGGGGGACACCAGTTACACAAACTATTCTGGGAAAACATGGGCCCTGCAAACAAAAATGGCGGAGAACCCACAGGAAAAATTGCAGAATACATAAAAAAAGATTTTGGAAGTTTCGAACGATTTAAAAAAGAATTTTCACAGGCAGCTATAAGTACAGAGGGTTCTGGCTGGGCAGTACTCACACTGTGCAAGAACACTGACAGAATATTTATTTTGCAGTACGAAAAACATAATGTTAATGTCGCCCCAAAATGGACTCCTCTTATGGTGCTGGATGTATGGGAACATGCATACTACCTTGACTACAAAAACGTTAGACCAGACTTTGTTGAAGCATTCTGGAATATAGTGAACTGGGATGAGGTAAATAAGAGAGTAGAAGCATGGTTAAAGCGATAAATTAACCATTCATAATTTAATTTTTAAATTTTTACTTATTTTTAGGAGAATCAATTTTGAGTACTGCATTATTTATATTTCTTGTTGCTATTTCAACTCTTACAATTGTTTTGATCTGGATTTTCTGGTCATTTACTTTAGGTGCCGGATGGGAGCCAACATCTAAAAGAGTGGTTAAAAAGATGCTGGAGATGGCTGAAGCAAGTTCAGACGATATTGTTTATGATTTAGGTTCAGGAGATGGAAGAATTGTTATTGAAGCCGCTAAAAGGTATGATTCCATGGCTGTAGGAATAGAAGCAGATCCTATCCGCGTTTTATGGTCACGCATAATGGTAAGAATCTCCCGCCTCCAGAATAACGTTAAAATAAAGTGGGGAAATATTTTCAATCAAAATATAGATGATGCAACGGTGGTTACATTGTTTTTATGGAAAAATATCAATCAGAAACTTAAACCCAAATTATTAGATGAATTAAAGCCCGGCACGCGTGTCGTTTCTTATATCTGGACATTTGAAGGATGGGAACCATCTAAATCAGATAATTATGAACATATTTATCTGTATATAATTGGTGAAAGTGATAAATAAGGTATTAAATTGAATGGATTAATCTAAGAAATTATAATAAATAAAGAATTCTTATTTTAATTTTTTGATCAACCTTTTTGTCAAAAAAGGTTGATCGTAATCTATAAATCTAATTTTTATAAAATCTTAACCATAGTGTTAATTTTATAAAATCCAATCAAGCTAAAGGCAGGGGATTACAATGATCTGGAATGAAAAATCAGAATGTATGTCAGAGGATGAAAAAAAGCAATTACAACTTGAAAGATTACAGAATGTCGTTAAGAAAGCCTATGAAAATGTTCCTTATTACAGGAAGCGTTTCAAGGAATTGAACATAAAGCCAGAAGATATCAAGACTTTAAATGATATTAAAAAACTCCCCTTCACCACGAAAACTGATTTAAGGGAAGCCTATCCCTTTGGAATGTTTGCGGTGCCTGAAGATGATATAATAGAGGTGCACACTTCATCGGGAACAACAGGAAAACCAACTGTTTCAGGATACACACAGAAGGATCTGGAGATATGGGGAGAAGTAATGGCCCGTGCTCTTGCCATGGCTGGAGCTAGTAAAAAAGATTTTATTCAAAATGCTTATGGTTACGGTCTTTTTACAGGAGGATTAGGAGTTCATTACGGTACACAGAAGATTGGAGCTACAGTTGTTCCAATTTCAGCTGGAAATACTATGAGACAGCTGGAAATTATGAAGGATTTTGGTACAACAATAATTACATGTACTCCATCATATGCTCTTTACTTGGCAGAAGTTGCTGAAAATGAAGGAATTACTCCAAAAGACCTTAAATTAAAAGTAGGGGTATTCGGCGCAGAAATGTGGACTGAGGAAATGCGTAATGAAATAGAAAAAAGGCTTAATATCAGTGCATTAAACATATATGGTCTTACTGAGATAATAGGCCCAGGAGTGGCCATGGAATGTGAAGACAAAGGAGGATTACATATTTCTGACGATCATTTCTATCCAGAAATAATCGACCCTAAAACTCTGGAAACACTCCCTGAAGGAGAGAAAGGGGAATTGGTATTAACAACATTAACCCGGGAGGGTATGCCCATAATCCGTTTCAGGACAAAGGATCTAACGGCTCTTAGAAGCGGTGAATGTTCATGTGGAAGGACTTCAATTAGAATGGACAGAATTACTGGACGTACTGATGACATGCTTAAGATCAGAGGAGTTATTGTTTTCCCATCCCAGATTGAGAAGGCACTTTTACGAATTGAAGGATTAGAGCCCCAGTACCAGATCATAGTTACAAGACCTCATCACATGGACGAACTCGAAGTTCAGGTTGAAACTTCTGAAAAGCTCTTCTCAGATGAGGTAAAGCATGTTGAAGAAGCTAAAAAGATGATTGAGGATCATATTCACAGTGAGATTGGATTAAGGGTTAATGTATCATTAGTAGAGCCTAAATCTCTTCCAAGAAGTGAAGGAAAGGCTGTAAGAGTTATAGATAAAAGGGAATTATAAAAAAAAGAGGCGACTAAATGAAACTAAAACAAATATCTATTTTTTTAGAAAATAAAAAGGGAAGACTCTGGAAAGCTTTAAGCATTATGAAAGATGCAGGGATTAATATACGTGCTCTTTCAATTGCAGATACATCAGAATTTGGTATTTTAAGACTTATTGTTCCAGAACCTGAGAATGCGAAAAAGGTTCTGGAGGAGGGTAACTTCGTGGTTAAAATCAATGAGGTGATTGCTATTGGAGTGCCTGATAAGCCAGGTGGTCTTGAGGGGATTCTTGAAGTTCTAAATAAAGCAGATATTAACGTAGAATATTTATATGCCTTTGTTGCAAAACGCGGTGAACAGGCAATAGTTGTTCTGCGTACAGAGGATATCGATGCCGGAATTAAAGCTTTGGAGGATGGCGGAGTAACTATTCTATCATCTGAAGAAGTTTATAAACTTTAATTTACATTTATTTTAAATTTATTTAAAAGAGTAAATTCTCCAGTAATATCTTAAAACCAATCAGAATTAATATTAAACCGCCAAATATCTCTATTTTATTTTCAAAGAAGTGACCTATATTTTTTCCTATGTAAACGCCTATAAATGAAAGTATAAAGGTCACAATTCCAATTATTAATATTGGTTGAAGTATTGAAGTATTAAGGAAGGCGAATGTTACACCAACTGCAAAAGCATCAATGCTTGTTGCAATCGAAAGTATAAGTAATTCTCTAAGTGAGAAAATAGAGCATACATCGTCTTCTTCAGCATCCATACTTTCATATATCATTTTAATACCTATTGCCAGAAGCAGAATAAAGGCAACCCATGGAGCCAGTGTAGAAATAATACTTTGAAGCTGTAAACCAGAAATCCATCCTGCAACGGGCATTAATGCCTGGAATCCGCCGAAAAAGACTGCAATCAGGAGTGCATGTTTAATGTTACATTTTAGAGTTAATCCTCTTGTTATTGAGACGCTGAAGGCATCCATAGCAAGTCCTACTGCTAAAAGAGATATAGAAATAAAATCCATAATATCACATTAACCTTAAAAAGAATTCAGGAAAATTTCCAGAATTGATTTAGAGTTCCTCTGTCCCCATATTTAATGCTTTGATTTACGAATTCTCCTGCATTTTTAACAGCAGTTTCAATATTCTCTCCCTTTACAAGAGAGGATACAATAGCAGCTGAATAACTACAACCACTCCCATGGGTATTCCTGCTTTCTATGAGTTCGCCCTCAATTATTTTGATTGAACTATCATAAAGTACATCTTTTCCTTCAAGATGTCCCCCAGTTACCACAACGTTACATATTTTACCGATTTTTTGTGCAGCTTTTATTGCATCTTCTAAAGTCTCTATTTTAATTCCCGAAATTTCCTGAGCTTCATATATATTGGGGGTTGTAAGTGTTGCAAGTGGTAGAAGATATTTTTTTAAAGATTCAGAAACATCTTTTTTAGATAAAAAACTTCCAGATCCTGCAACCATCACTGGATCAACCACTGCTTTTAAATCATATTCTGAAATCTTTCTGGAAACAGTTTTTATAATTTCTCTGGAATAGAGCATCCCCGTTTTTACGTATTCAATTTTTTCCTGCTCCAAAACCGCTTCAATTTGTTTTTCAATAAAATCAGGATTAACAGGTTCAATCCCTGTAACTTTACTTATGTTTTGAGCAGTTAGAGCAGTAATGACTGCTGTGCCATAAATTCCAAAGGCTGCGAATGTTTTAATATCATTGAGAATCCCAGCACCGCCTGAAGGATCAAAGCCGGCGATGGTCATTGCAATCATGCAGAAACCTCTCTATTAACATTTAATCTTTCAGATCCATGGTTTGATTTAACTTTAAGATGAATCTTCTTTAAATAATTCCTTGCTTCGGTTTCCAGACCGTGTAACATTATTTCACCAAGATCTTCAGCTGTATTAACATCCAAAGATAAATAAAATGAATCATAGACTTTATAAGAGAAATTATTTGCTTTAGCTTCATTTATATGTTCAAAAAAGCTGTAATCTCCAAATTTCATTTTAAATGATGAAGCAGGGAAAAGAAGTCCATTTGTACCTCCCCCTTTTGCAGGGGCGATAACGACATCATATTTTTTTCCAAGCTCTAAAATATCCTTTACATGATTTTTTTGGATTAAAGGCACGTCAGATGGGACTATAAATATATTATCACATGATTTTGAACTGTAATCTATGGCCTGGTGTAAAGCTCCATTTAAATCAGTTTCACCCTTTTCTCTAAGAGTTTTCACTTTCATATTAGATACGTAGTTTAGAACGTCTTCATCTGAACTTATAATCACTATTTGTTCTACCAGTCCATCCAGCACGTTAATCACATCGTTCAGCATCGCCTTCAATAGATTTTCTCGTTCAATCACTGTTAATTTAGGAGATAATCTTGTTTTTGCATTACAAAACCTTGAAACCGGAATAATTGCGCATGTTTTTTTCATAATGATGTTCCTGTGTAATTTTTAATTGTTTTAAGTTGTTTTAGACATACTATGTCTTTATATTCCCAGAGAACTTTTTATATAATCATAGATATTATCAATCCATGTCTGCCCAGCATATATGTCTTTTTCTTTTAAAGTGCCTATTTCACTTTCATTCACATTGAATGTGCTCATAACTTCACTCTTAGCATCTGATATGTTTTGACGGAACTGGCTCCATTTAAGATTCTGTTTTTCTACAATTGCAACTGGTTCGCCGGTATAAGGGTTTAAATTACCTCCTGACATTATTATCCATATCTGGAGCTGAGTATTCATGGCACTATCTGGATCAGATGCACTGATTACTTGAGTTACAGTATCATAGGTGGTATTTACTGGTAATAATTTAGTTCCTGCTTTTGCTCTCCTTGAAGGTTCTAGACAGTATGCTTTTACAGTTTCATCTGCTTTTGGTTCTATATTTTTGTTTTCTGCAATTACCATATTCTGTGATATGCTACTTGCGAGTATCTCTCCCTTTTTAACTGTAATGGTATTATTTCCATTATTTTTTACAGTAACTTCGTGTGGAACGGTTCCTGCGGTTGTTTTCTGTATTACTTGGATATTTTCTCTGTTGTATACTTCTTTTAAGTCTTCTCCATTGGATATGGAATAACTCATGTATCCAGAGGTTAATGCAAATAGAATTACTATGGAAACAATACCTACGACTCTGATATTCATTTATTTCCCCACGCATTGCAAATTAATATGTTTTTGCAATTAATGTTTTGCATTCAGCTGGTTTTCCACAGTTGATGCACTTACAGCCAATTAAATTTTCTTCCTGAATTCCGAGGATGTCTACATGGACTTTTTCTTCTATTTGTTTACCGCATGCTTCATCGCCGCACCAGTTAAAGGATACAATACCTTTATTTTCTTTTATTTCTTTTTTAGCTTCTTCTACTGTTTCAGCAGATCTTATATGTGCATTGAATGATTCCCATGCTTTATCTTTCATGTTTTTACCAATATCATTTAAGATTGAATTTACTTCTTCAATGAATGTTTCAGATTCAATGGAAATAACTTCTTTTTCAAGTTTATCCCTTCTAAAAATCACTGCATTTTTATTTTCAATGTCTCGAGGGCCGATTTCCATTCTTAAAGGTACTCCTCTCATTTCATATTCATAGAATTTTTTACCAGCCCTCAAATCCCTATCATCTAAATGAACTCTTAAACCAGCACTTTTAAGGCTATCTGCCATGTTTCTACAGAATTCTAAAACTTTTTCTGCACCTTTTTTAAAGATTATAGGTACAATGACAATTTGATAGGGTGCAACCGCTGGAGGTAAACATAAACCCTTTTCATCTCCATGAATTCCGATTATTGAAGCTATAACTCTGTCTGAAACTCCGTAACATGTCTGATAAACATATTCATGCTCTCCTTCGGCAGTTTCATAGGTTATATCAAATGTCTTTGCAAATGTCTGCCCCAAATTATGTACAGTTCCAATCTGAAGAGTTTTACCATCAGGGAGTATTGTATCAAAAGCCATGGTGTATTCTGCACCAGGAAACTTGTCCCATTGTGGCCTTTTGGTAATGGTATAAGGAATTCCAAGGGTGTCAAAGAACTCGCTGTATATTTGCACTGCTTTTTCGACCTGTTCTTCGCATTCCTCGCAGGTAGCATGGACAGTGTGAGCTTCTTTAAATGTGGTAATTTCTCTAACCCTGATCAGCGGCCTTGTATGTTTTGTTTCGTATCTGAATGTGTTTACTATTTGATAAAATCTGAATGGAAGATCGCTGTGGTTTCTTACCCAAAGTGCAAACATGGGATACATTGCAGTTTCACTTGTAGGTCTGAGAGCCAGTTTTTTA
The DNA here is from genome assembly GCA_030017655.1 of Methanobacterium sp. Lineage (NCBI taxonomy): Archaea > Methanobacteriati > Methanobacteriota > Methanobacteria > Methanobacteriales > Methanobacteriaceae > Methanobacterium > Methanobacterium sp. Next base: position 30,867 of record JASEIM010000012.1, read on the forward strand.
TTTAATTCTGTTAACCCTCCGTGCGTTACCCAGTAAACTTCTTCTTCAAAACCTTTAACATGAATTGCTTCCTTTGCAAGTTCATCTTCCGGGATTAATAAAGGGAAGAGAACTTCTTCATGAGTTTTGTCCAGTAGTTTTCTTAAAATGTCCAAGGCATGTTTTCGTATTTTAAATCCCTGGGGCTGCCAGACATGCATTCCCTTAACAGGATATCTGATATCTATTATTTCGGCTTCTTCTAAGATATTATGGAACCATTCGCTGAAATCTGTCATTTATTCACCTGGTTAATCAATAATAAAAAGTATATTGTGAAATTAAATTTGTTCTATAACTAATATATGTAGATAGTTGTTGGTTTAATTATTTAAGATTAAGTATACATATTAAAAATGGTTTATAGGTTCTAAAACAAGACTAAAATAAAAAGTAAAATAGAATTGTCCATATTTCACCTGGCTTTAAAGGACAGGGAAAAAAATATGATTTATTTCCAAATTCATTTATAAAAATGAATAAAATTTTAATGAAAAAAGGCATTATTAATGAGTTAAATTAGTTGTGTTTAACTCCTCTTCCTCTTTTACTTCCAGCCTTTTTGTAATGTCTTTTTGGTCTTGTTCTAACGTTAGTTCCTTTAACTTTTGCCATTTTATTCACTCCTATCAATTTATTGTAACAAGTAGGGATATTCTTAAGAACATCCATTAACCTGATTAGCGCTACCATGAGGTAGCAATTATAAATAATATTCATTTATAAAAAAGATAATCAATATCTGTTCTTTGAATATTTTTCAATATTACCTTATATAGTTTTTTAATATTTTTCATTCATTAATAGAAAAAGATATCTGATGGGTTAGGACAATAAGATTGTAAATAAACAATATTAATGTAGGATATGTACTGTTAAATGCTCTAACAACATAATGAGTATTGGATTCAAAGACAGTCAATGACTTTTAGTATAAAATGCAATAAAATTATAATTTATCAGTATAAAAAGGACGATAGAATGGATTTTAGAAAAATTCAATTACCTCGTGAAATCCATACTGGAGCGGGAATAATTGAAAATACAGGTTCCATCTGCAGGGATCTCATGTTTAAAGGCAAAGTTTTAGTTGTAAGTGGACCCAACACTCTTAAAATCGGGGGAGAGAAAGCTATAGAAAGTCTTCAAAATGAAGACTTTTCAGTTGAAACTCTGGTTATTGATAGGGCTTCTGAAGAAGCTGTTCAGGAAATCCAGAGCATCGCAGATGATGTATCAGTAATTTTAGGGGTTGGCGGAGGAAAGGTAATTGACTCTGCAAAACTTGCATCCACCAGAAAAGGCCTTCAGTTTATAAGCGTTCCCACCGCCGCATCCCACGATGGAATTGCCTCGCCAAGAGCATCCATCAGAAATGAAAAAGGTTCAGTTTCTCTTGAGGCTCAGGCACCTATTGGGGTAATTGCAGATACAGAAATTATAAGTAAAGCACCCTTCAAACTTCTTGCTGCGGGGTTTGGAGATATAATATCTAATTATACAGCAATATTAGATTGGAAATTAGCCTATAGACTTTTAAATGAATATTATAGTGATTCAGCAGCCGCACTTTCTCTTATGACAGCTAAAATGACATTAGAATCTGTTGACGCTATTAAGGAGGGTCTTGTTGAGAGTTCAGCAGCAATCGTTAAAGGACTCATAAGCAGTGGAATGGCTATAAGTATTGCTGGGACAAGCAGGCCTGCAAGTGGTTCTGAACACAAATTCAGCCATGCTTTAGACATTATCGCGCCTAAACCTGCCTTACATGGCGAACAATGTGGTGTTGGTACTATAATGATGATGTACCTACATGGCGGAGATTGGAAATTTATCAGGAATGCACTAAAAACATTAAAGGCACCCACCACAGCATCCCAGTTAAATATGAAACCAGAATATATTATTGAAGCTTTAACAATGGCCCATACTATTAGAAAAGAGAGATATACAATCTTAGGGGACAGGGGCCTTACAAGAGAGGCCGCTGAACAACTTGCATCTGTAACTGGGGTTATTTAATTAATTCATAAAATATATTTTAATTTTTTTAAACAATTGAATTTAAAAAATAATATATCTGAAATCTTAAAACTTCATAAAACTATTTAAAATAAAAAATGATTTATAGTTAGATAAATAAAATTGAAGAATAAGGATAATATTTAGAATTGACTTAATGTATTTGAAAAAACACAATTTAAAGGGGATTAAAAATGATAACTCTTATTGGAAAGAATCTTGCAGAAAAAGGGCTTAAATTCGTCCATTATGGGCCAGCTGCAGACTGTAAAGAGTGTAGATTTAAAAATACCTGTATTGATCCCCTTGAAAAAGGTAGAGTGTATATCATACAGGATGTAAAAGATACAGAACATCCATGTCCCATTCATGAAGGTGGGAAAGTTAAAGTTGTTGAAGTTGAAAGAGCAGAAATAGAAGCGCTTGTTAACTCAAAAAAAGCATTTGAAGGATCTATGATATTGTTTGAACCTCCTGATTGTAATAAAGAATGCACAATGAGAGATCTTTGTTTTCCTGAAGGTTTATTTGAAGGAGATAAATGTAAAATAGTTAAAACTTTAGGAAAATCACCTAACAAATGTATTAATGGGTTAAATCTTAAATTAGTGCTCTTAAAATAATTTTTATGTATTTAGGTTAAGTAATGAGGTCTATTTATGGAATTTAAAAAGAGTGTAGGATATGCTGCTGCAGAATTAGTTAAAGATGGAGATGTAGTTGGGCTTGGAACTGGATCTACAACTCATTTTTTTATAGAAAAACTTGGTCAACGGGTTAGGGAAGAAAATATAAAAATATTAGGGATTCCCACTTCCTATCAATCCTTCCTGTTAGCCAAGGATTCTGGAATTTCAATCACAACCCTTGAAGAAAATGATATAGATATTGCAGTTGATGGGGCTGATGAAGTTGATAATAATCTTAATTTGATTAAAGGTGGTGGAGCTGCCCATACAATAGAGAAGATTGTAGATTCAGCTGCAGATAGATTTATTGTAATTGTGGATGGCTCAAAAATTGTTGAAAAACTTGGAAAATTTCCAGTTCCACTTGAAGTAATTCCAGAGGCTCGCAGAACTGTAAGCAACCATGTTAACGAGATTGGAGGGATACCCACCCTGCGAATGGCTGAAAAAAAAGATGGCCCGGTTATAACTGATAATGGAAATTTCGTTATCGATGTTAAATTTGACACCATCGAAAAACCTGCTTATTTAGAAAAAGAGCTTAATGCAATTCCTGGAGTTGTTGAAAATGGAATATTTGCAGGAATTGTTGATGAAGTTCTTGTAGGAACTTCTGAAGGTTTAAAAACATTAAAAAAATAATTTTTTTATAATTTTCATTATTTAGAAAAGTTAAAACTCTCTATTGCATCGTCAACAACTTTTATTATGGCGTCCTTTAAAACCTGATCTCCACCTTTAATTTCACTGCAAACCGTTGGTATGTTATCGCAGTATACAACTTCCAGACCTGCTTCAAGGGCATCTTTAGTAGCAACGTCAACTGCAGCGGCTTTAAGCTCTGTAAGCATAATATCTACATTGTCTATATATTTTTCAATATCTTTTTGAAGTAATGGTCTATTTGAAAGGTGTGGAGTTGTACCAATCACTTTACAACCGTAATTTTCTTCAAGATGATTTACAAGAACTTCTTTTATAGAATCTGGTGCAGTTGTAGCAAAGAGAATATTTTTATTTTCAACACTATCTAATGGTTTCGGCCTGAAAACGGTGGGTATAACTTCAGCTTGGGGATTAATTTCCTTAATAAACTTTAATAGCTCTTTTACTTTTTCTTTACTTGCCATTGGCTCTTCACACATGGTTAATATTACAAGATCAGCTAATTTAACTCTGTAAGGACCGAAGAAATTCTGTATATTGATGGTGGGCTGATTGGCCCCTACAAGTACGATATGTTTATCTGTTTTAATGGGAGGAATAGCTGCACCGCTACCTTCCATAATTATAAAATCAGCGTCAACATCGTTTGCTAACTGCGCTCCTCTTTTCATATTGGTTATAAATACATCACCTGCAAGTCCTCCTCCGCATCTACGACATCCTATTGTTAGAATACGGCTCATCAAGGCATCTTCCCAGTGGTCAGATGCTGCATGAACTCCTTTATCGGACTGCTCCATTAAATACTGAGGGGTAATCTCTATCTGGTCTCCACGGACTATTTCGGGTTTTTCAGGACCACCTCTCCCCATGGCCACAATACAGGGGTTGTATTCTCTGTTATGGATTAATCTTGCAGCAAATGCAGAAACGGCTGTTTTACCTATTCTTTTACCAGTACCAAGTATTTTAAGCGATGGTTTTTTTAGTATATCATGTTCTGAAAGAGGTTCAAATCTAAAATCAGGCCCTTCATATGGAATCCCATTTTCAAGGGCAATGGTTGCAATTTTAAAACGTTTTGAATAATCAACAATTGGTTCATCACTTAAATCCATCATAACGTCAGCATCATATTTTTCAATCATTTCATCAATGAGTTTATAGGGTATTTTGTGATGATCTTCACCAAAATGAACAGGTCTTTCTAATTTTTCAGAAATACCCTCCTCAGAGGAATCTCTTAATTTTTCTGTTCCACCAATAAAAACAACTGCAACGATATCATTATGCTCTAAACTGTCAAGCATGTCCAGAGCCGACTTTGTAACTGGTAAATAATGTTCACCATCAACCAAACATATCATTTTACGTAAATTAGCCATAAAGACACCTACTTAAGCTTAAAATCATTTTATATCCAATTTGGGAAGTTCGATATAATATTGAAAGTTTATATAATTTCTATGTTCGAATTCTTTTGGTATTTTAAAGTATTGTCCTCATGTAGCCGGATTAATTCCTTTTTAGAACGCTTAGCAAGTTCTGATAAGCCGTTGACCACGTTTGTTGGTGGAGCTCCATTATTTTTCCTTGCAAGTACTTCCGATATGGAACTTGATAAAACAAAAATAGCATATTTGTGTTCGGCCTTTGTCCGGTGGATATGATGCGGGCTAATATTAAGGCGGAAATATTCCTCACATTCGTCTTTAACTTCGTATCCATCTTCTAAATATTTTAAAACATACACTAAAAACTGATGTAGTTGTATAAGCTCATCTTTATACATATTTACCTAGCCCCTCCATTTGTCAATTTGAAGTTTATTGACATATTATTTATATCTTGTGTCCTTAACGCAACATCAAAAATCAATAAAATTGATGAGCATTTATATTTAAATGACTCCTTTGCCAACTAATATATTTAATATTGGTTAGGGATATACTTTTTGATGACTTAAATGAACAATACAAGATATATTTTTAATAATTGTTTAATATTATTAACTAAAATCTTAATTTTACAGTAAATATTTAAATTTAGTTCAACAAGTAAGTTTGTGATAAGATGGAGATAGTAATGCTTGGAGAAACGGATAAAAAAAGACTTTTAGAACGTTCAATAATTGATGCTGAAAATATAATGAACTTGGTAAGTGACATAGTGCACAATGTTAAAAAAAATGGAGATAACTCACTAAAATCATACACCGAAAAATTTGATAATGTTAAACTCCATGAACTGAAAGTAAGCAGAGATGAAATAGCTAAAAGCCATGAAAATGTTGAAAACAATGTTTTAGAATCATTGAAGAAGGCTTCAGAGAATATTAAAAAGTTTCACCAGGCGCAAATCCCAGAAGAATGGTTTGATGAAGTTGATAAAGGAATTACAGCAGGACAGATAATCAGACCCATTGAAAAGGTGGGATGCTATATCCCAGGAGGTAGAGCAGTCTATCCATCATCAGTACTAATGACCATTTTACCTGCTAAAATTGCAGGAGTTAGTAAAATAATCTGCTGTACGCCCCCCATGCCCGACGGTAGCGTTAATGATGTTGTACTTGCTGCAGCAGATATTGCAGGTGCAAATGAGATTTACAAGGTTGGAGGCGCCCAGGCAATTGCTGCTATGGCCTACGGAACTGAAAGCATCCCCAAAGTTGATAAAATTGTTGGTCCTGGAAATATATTTGTTACTGCAGCAAAAAAGCTTGTTTACGGTGATGTGGATATAGATTTTCCTGCAGGACCTTCAGAAGTTCTTATAATTGCAGATGAATCAGCTAATGTAGAATTCATTGCTTATGATATGATGGCGCAGGCAGAACACGATCCAGATGCGGCTTCAGTGCTTGTCACAACATCAAGTGACCTTGCTCAAAAAGTAAATGATGAAATATTAGGAAAAATTAAATATATGCAAAGGAGTAAAATAATAGAAGAATCCCTTGAAAAATACGGTAAAATAATAATTGCTGATTCTCTCGATGATGCTGTGGAATTTTCAAATGAATATGCTCCAGAGCACTTAATCATCATGACAGAAGACCCTGAAGAAGTTTTAAAAGACATTAAAAACGCAGGTTCAATATTTTTAGGTGAATTAACGCCTGTTGCAGCAGGAGATTACGGTTCAGGAACAAATCACGTTCTACCAACTTCAAAAAATGCCAGAATGTATTCTGGATTATCAACAGAATCATTTATTAAGAAGCCAACAGTACAAAGGCTTTCTGAAGATGGAATTGAGAATTTAAAAGATATTGTTGTGACTCTTGCTGAATATGAAGGGCTTTATGCCCATGCAGAATCATTTAAAAAGAGAATATCAAAGGATTGAGTTTTATAAATAAAATTTATTGTCTTAGAGGTGAATAAATTGACAGATTCATTAGGAAATTGGAGAAGAACTCATTACTCAAAGAGAATAGACCCTGAAATGAGTGGTGAAGAAATTACAGTTATGGGCTGGATCCATGAAATAAGGGACCTTGGAGGAATCATATTTGTCCTTTTAAGGGATAGGGATGGAACTATCCAGATAACAGCCCCAAGTAAAAAGATTTCAAAGGAATTACTTGAAGAAATTAGAAAATTAAGAAAAGAATCAGTTATAGCAGTTAAAGGAATTATACAGGAATCTGCAAAAGCGCCGGGCGGCTATGAAATCATTCCAAATGAAATAAGATTACTCAATGAATCTAAATTACCGCTCCCGCTGGATACAACAGATAAAGTAAGGGCAGAAATTGACACAAGATTGGATTCAAGATACATAGACCTTAGAAGACCAACTTCAAGTGCAATATTCAAGATAAAAAGCCGAATGCTTCACTCTGTAAGAAATTTCCTGGAAAAGGGAGAATTCATAGAAATAAACACTCCCAAACTGGTTGCATCAGCAACCGAGGGTGGAACTGAACTTTTCCCAATCACTTACTTTGAAAGGGAAGCTTTCCTTGGTCAAAGCCCTCAACTCTACAAACAGATGATGATGGCCACAGGTTTTGATAAAGTATTTGAAATTGCACCAATTTTTAGAGCAGAAGAGCACGATACACTCAGACACTTAAATGAAGCAATATCTATTGATTTAGAAGCATCATTCTGTGATCAGGAGGATGTAATGCATATACTGGAGGCAGTTGTACATACTGCCATTGGAGATGTAGTTGAACACTGTTTCGATGAATTAGAAATATTAGGTGTAGATTTAGATATTCCAAAAATTCCATTTGAGAGAATAGATTATGATGATGTTGTAGATATTGTAAATTCTAAAGGAGTAAACATGAAACATGGTGAAGATCTCTCAAGAGCAGCTGAAAAGGCAATGGGAGAAACCATGGATGGATATTACTTTATAACAGGCTGGCCAACAGATATTAAACCATTCTATGTAATGCCGGACCCTAAAACACCAGAAAAAAGCTGTGCATTTGACCTGATGTACAAAGACCTTGAAATATCCTCTGGAGCTCAAAGGGTGCACAAACACGATCTTCTGGTAGAAAGGATTAAAAAACAGGGCTTAAATCCTGCATCGTTTGAAAGGTACCTTGCAGCGTTTGAATACGGAATGCCGCCGCATGCAGGTTGGGGATTAGGTGCTGAAAGATTTACTATGTGTATGGCGGGTGTAAACAACGTAAGGGAAACTGTTTTATTCCCAAGGGATAGAAGAAGGCTTACACCTTAACTAAAAAATACTTCTAAAATCTTTTTTTATTTTTAAACCCATTAAAATTGTTTTTTTTTAATTTTCTATTATTAATATTAACTTAAACATTTCTTTTTGTTTAGATACTCTGATTTATATAGAAGTAATACTATATTCATGATAGGCGTCCAAATTAAAGAAAAAGGTGCATATTATGAACACAATGGAAATAATTAAAGACGCTATAAGATATCCGCTTTCTGATTGGAATAAAATTTTAGATTTTAGGAATTATTATTGTTATTAATGGGTTTGACCTGTTTTTTTAGGATCCATGGGTGTAATAAACAATTATAATATGGATTTTAGCAAGTATCGGATTCATAATTGGTTTTTTAGTAAATGGATATATATGTTTAGAATAGTAAAATCATCATTGAATGGTAAAGTTGAACTTCCAGACTTTAACGATTGGTTAAATATGGGTGTTGAGGGCATTAAAGTATTCATAGCATTTATAGTTTATTCGTTACCGGTTATACTTATTTTAATATCAGTATATATGACAATTCCTTTGAAAACGACGTATTTAACCCATTTGTTACTTATTAACCCTTTCATATCAGTGATCTTCAATTATTTTGAATCTTATTATGCTTTTATTTAATGTCTTTAGTCTTTCGCTTTTATTATTCCATTTATTGTTTATGTGATTGTAATTAGTTACAATATTTTTAGTGGCTATAGCAAATATGGCATATTATGAAGGGAAATTTATATCAGCATTTAAAATCCATGAAATAATTGAAGAAATCTCACTTATAGAATGGTTTAATCTAATAAAACTGTATTTAGCACTCATAGTTGCTGTTTTAATATAATTACAGGAAATATTTTAACTTATATTTCCAGCTTTGTTAATCTTAATTTTGTAGATACTATAGTTTCAGTGTTCTTTCACTTGATTTTAACATCATATGATTTTAGCTATCTGTTGGGCTATTTTACATGCCAGAAGAAGATCAAGATATAATAGAAGAGGAATCAATTAGTCAAGGTAAATTTATTAAGGATTATCAATAAAGTCTAAACTAATTAAAATTATGTTAAGTTCTATTTATTTAAATAGTCAATAATAAACTTTTTTAACTAATTTTAACTAATTGGAAAGATTTTATGAAACTTTATGACATAGTAGTAGTCGGTACAGGCCCGGCAGGAATGATGGCAGCAATTCGAGCAGGACAGATTGGTAAAGAAGTGATGTTAATAGAAAAAAATGATACACTGGGTAAGAAACTTAAAATTACAGGAAGCAGCCGGTGTAATATCACAAATATTGCATCATTAAACACTTTTATAGATAAATTTGGGAAAAAAGGAGCTTTTTTTAGATCAGCATTCGCTGCATTTTCCAATAGAAGACTTATGTCATTCTTTGAGTCTAAAGGTTTGAAATTCAAGAAAGAGAACCATGGGAGAGTTTTTCCAATTTCTGATAAGTCAAGATCGGTTATAAAAGTATTAAAAGAATATTTATCTGAAAATAAAGTCGAGAGAAACTATAACACTCGATTAACTGGTATTAGAAAGAAAAAGGATTATTTCAGTCTTAATTTAGGGAATGATAATTATATGGCCACTAAAAAAGTCATTCTGGCTACTGGAGGCATTTCTTATACAGCAACGGGTTCTACAGGCGATGGGTTTAACATTGCTGAAAAACTGGGCCATAAGATCACACCTTTAAAACCAGGTTTAGTTCCATTAAAAACCAGTGAAGAATGGGTTAAAGATTTACAGGGAATTACCCTTGAAGATGTACGCCTTACTTTCAGATATGGAAAGAAGAAAATAGTTTCAGACATTGGGAATCTGATTTTTACACATTTTGGTATTTCAGGGCCTTTAGTTCTTGATTTGAGTAATCAGATTGTTACTGTTCTTGAAAATAACAAAAATATTGACCTTTTCATCGATCTGTATCCTCAGATGAAAAATAATGAACTTGAGGAAAAACTGATAAATGAAATTGAAAACAGGAGTAAAACTGAATTTAAGAATTTTATGAAACTCTTTATTCCTAATCGAATGATTCCAATATTTATAGAATTATTAGGAATTAATTCAAAGAAAAAGGTTAATCAGGTTAATAGAAAAGAGCGAAATTTAATTATAGATTTATTGAAAGCGTTTCCTTTAACTGTAAATGGTTATTTATCTATTGAAAAAGCAATGGTTACATGTGGAGGGGTTTCAAAGAATGAAATAGATCCTCAAACTATGGAATCAAAAATAGTAAATGGGTTGTATTTTGCTGGCGAAATAATTGATTTTTGCGCTCCAAGTGGTGGATATAATCTACAGGAAGCGTTTTCAACAGGTTATCTTGCAGGAGAATCTGCTGCAAAAAGTTTAAAGTGATTCAGGAAAATATCTTATTTTACAGTCTTCATTTCTACTTTTAAAATTACAAAATCTCCTACTTTAGCAACGTCTTCAACTGGCACTCTTGTATCAGATCCTAATATTCCTGATGATATAAATATGCCTGTAACCTGCCATTCTTCTGTATCTAATTCAATATCATTCACTTTTCCTATTTCAAAAGCGTTTTTATCAATTACTTTCTTTCCCATTAATTCTGATGTTTTCATTTAAACTCCTCTTTTTATTAATAACAGTTAATCATATCAATAAATAATCTACTGTTCTATATAGGTCTTTAATGATATTTAAATTTAATTAATGAACTTATTCTATAATAAATATTTTAAAAAGGCTGATTTTATACATAATTCTTTGTAATGTTTATCTAAAAATAATATACATTGATTCTAACTATTTTAGTCTAATTTAAATATATAAAACTTTAAAATATTCATATACAAAATTTTAAGCATTTATGAAATAAAAGTAATTTTAACAAAGGAATTTAATATGATAAAAGTAGTTTACGATATTAAGATTTACAGGGAATCATTGAAAAATATGATTAAACCAGAGGATACTGTAGTTGAACTTGGATGCCATATTGGTAATTCCACAAAAATAATCTCTGAATTAGCACCAGATGGTAAGATAATATCTATAGATAACAGCCCTGAATCTACAGAACATATGCAAAAATTGATGGATAAATATAAGAATATCGAATTCATAAAAGCTGACGCAAGGCTTCATGAAACCTTGGAATGTGTCATAAAAAAGATAAAAACCTGTGATGTTTTATCTGTTGATCTTGGTGGTGGCTATCATCCAGATACAACTTTTAAGGTATTTTTCATATGGTCATCAACTTTAAAACCTCGCCAAACCATAATAAGAAATAGAGGTATTCTTGACTTTATACATTCTACTTCAACAGTAGAAACAATAAAATCTGAAGGAGGATGGTTAGAATCATCAGGTGGAGCTGGTGTTCCACCTAGATTGAAAGAATTCACGCTCTGGTCATCTAAGATTAAGTAGGAGGGTATCTAATGATTGGTAAAAAGATTAGAATTGAAAGAATAATAAATAGAAAGACAGGTAGAACCGTTATAGTGCCTATGGATCATGGTGTATCTGTAGGGCCGGTAGCAGGTATAGAAAATATGTCCGAAACAATTGATGAAGTGGCAAGTGGGGGAGCAAATGCAGTTATAATGCATAAAGGAATGGTTGGAACCGGACATAGAGGATATGGAAGAGATATAGGTCTTATTATTCATTTATCAGCCAGTACGTCATTAGGTCCGGACCCAGATCATAAAGTACTGGTTACAACAGTAGATAAAGCTATAAAAATTGGTGCAGACGCTGTATCAGTTCATGTGAACGTTGGATCAGAAATGGAACCCGAGATGCTTGAAACACTTGGACTGACATCAGAAATCTGCGATGAATGGGGAATGCCCCTGATTGCGATGATGTACCCAAGAGGCGAAAAAATCGGCGATGAACATGATGTAGATGTCGTGAAACTCGCAGCAAGGGCTGGAGCTGAATTGGGAGCAGATATAATAAAAACAAATTATACTGGAGACCCTGATACATTCAGCGAAGTTGTAAATGGATGTCCAGTTCCTGTTGTTATTGCCGGTGGGCCTAAAGTTGAAACAAATGAAGAACTGCTAACCATGGTTAAAAATGCCGTAAATGTTGGCGGAGCAGGTGTAGCAATTGGAAGAAATGTCTTCCAGGCTGAATCACCAAGAAAAACCACCAGGGCAATTGCAGAAATCGTTCATAACAATATGGAAGTTAAAGAAGCGTTAAAAATAATTGAAGATAAGAAATAATGATAAATTTTTTAATAGAAGGTCATAACTATGAAATTTGCATGGATCATGGCAGAAGGCACTAATTGGGATGCAAAAAAGGGAATAATCACTACAGCACTGGAATCAGGAATAGACACAGTTGTGGATTTTGAAAATGTTCATGAAATAATGAAACTGGGCAATATTAAAATAGTCTCTGACTCTGATGAATCAGATATGATACTTGTGGGTAGAAATGGTGAAGGGGACGGAACACTGAAGATCCCCTTTGACCTATCCGAATCAAAAGATTTAGCTGCTGTAAATGGATTTAAAAGAAAAGGAAAAATAGTAGCTTACTATATTGAAATTACAAGCAAAAAACATGAAGAACTGGCAAGAGAAATTGGAAGAGTTGCTGACTATGTGATCCTTGTAGGAAGTGACTGGAAGATAATTCCACTGGAAAATATCATAGCAGACCTGCAGAAGGAAGATGTTAAACTTGTGGCTGCTGTTCCGGATTATGAGGAATCAAAACTTGCCCTTGAAACACTGGAACACGGCACTGATGGTATACTTCTTTATACTTCTGATATTAATCAAATTAAAAAAGTTGCTGCATTAATTGAAAAAATAGAGTCCGAAAGTTATGATCTTGTACCTGCAACCGTGACCGAAATCAAGCCAGTTGGATCAGGTGATCGGGTCTGTATAGACACAGCTTCAATGATGCATGTAGGTGAAGGAATGCTCATAGGATCCTACTCCAAAGGTCTCTTTCTTGTACACAGCGAATCCCTTGAAAGTGAATATGTTGCCTCAAGACCTTTCAGAGTGAATGCTGGACCGGTCCATGCATATGTAATGACCCCAAATAATAAAACCAAATACCTTTCTGAAATTGAAACTGGAGATGAAGTTTTAACTGTAGACAAGGAAGGAAACACAAAAATCGCAGTCGTAGGGAGGGTAAAGATTGAAAAAAGGCCTTTAATGCTTATTGAAGCAGAATATGAAGGTGTAAAAATCAAAACTTTACTTCAAAATGCCGAAACAATAAGACTTGTTAAGGAGGATGGCATCCCTATTTCAGTTGCAGACATTAAAACCGGTGATAAAGTCATGATTTATCTGGATAAAGGTGCAAGACACTTTGGAATGTCCATTGAAGAAAGTATCATTGAAAAATAACTATTTATTTTCTTTTTATTTATTAAATGATAATGGGGAGGTAAAATGTCTGATTATGAAGTCATGATAATAGATCCAGAACAAAGACAAATATTATCAGACCAATTAGCAGACAAAATAAGATATGAACTAAAGGCAAACATCCATGGAGCATGCGTAAAACTTCTAACAGATAATAAAAACTTTAAAGATGAATGGGAAGATAATTTCAAGTTTATGAATGAAGATATAAGGCCACATGCCAAGATATTTGCAATAGATGATGGGGGAAAACTACAGGTTATGTATGACCCCATTGGAAAGACATCTATCCTGAAAAATCTTGATTACTACGGCTGGGTTAAAAGTATAGCCCTGGCTACGATTTCTGATTTTTTTGAGGACTATCATTCAAACCACAGACGATATTCGGTTCATGGATCTGCAGTGGACTACATGGGGCATGCAATTGCTATAATTGGCCCACCAGGAACTGGAAAAACTACTTTAACCTATGGACTGCTTCAAAATGAAGATTTTAATTATATATCAGATGACTGGTTCTTTGTAAGACTTTTCAGTAATGCAGTTGTGCTTTATTCCTCAGAAAAGAATTCATATATTAGAGATGATATAGCCGATGTCTGGAAAGTATTTGCAGATGAACTGGGAAAGGTTAAACTTGATAAGAAAGGAAGGGGAATTGCCGATGTGAATTCTTTATTTGGTGGACGTATCAGAGAAAGTTCAACCATAAAAAACGTGGTACTTTTAGAGCGTAACAAAGAAAATCCACCATTTAGAAAATTAAATCATGAGGAAGCATTGGATTACATGTTAAAAACTGATTTCTGCAATCCGCATCAATTAATACGAGATGAACGCAAATTAAAGATCAGAAAGAATTTTTTTGCAGAATTATTTTCAAAACTCGACATATATATGTTGAATACTATTGAAACTCCACAGGAGAGTCTTGATAGGATAAAAAACCTTGCAATGGTGTAATTATGAGGGTATTTTTAGCTATAGAAATAGATGAAAAACTTCTTGATAAGATATCAGATGTTCAAAAAAAGTTTATGGAGTGTGAAGCACCCGTAAAATATGTTGAAACTGAAAACTTACATTGTACTCTCAAATTTTTCGGTGAAATCGATGATAATAAACTTAATGACATTATTAAAGCCATTGAAACTAAAATAAAAGCCCATGAACCCTTCAAAGTTAATATCAAAAAAACTGGAGTATTTCCAAATGAAAGGTATATACGAGTACTCTGGCTTGGAATGGAAGGAATAGAACCATTTTCAGACCTTCAAAAAGACTTGGATGAAGACTTTGTGAAAATGGGATTTAAGAAGGAGAGAAGTTATGTTCCACACCTTACAATTGGACGGGTTAAAGGAGCAAAAAATAAAGCAGAGCTTTTAGCAACACTTAAAGATTTAGGTGACGTGGAAATTGGAGAGATGGATATAAATAAAATTGTTTTAAAAAAGAGTGAACTCACGCCTAAAGGACCCATTTATACCACAATAAAAGAGTTTGATTTAAAATAAATACTATTACTTTTTGAATAAAGTTTCAGGTGAATTATTTTGGAAAATATAGATTTTACAAAAGTCCTGGAGGTTATAAAGCCTACAGAAGAGGAAGAAGAAAAAGTAAGGTTATTATCAAATAAATTAATAGATATCATAAATGAGATTGCAGAGGATAATGATATTAATGCCGAAGCAGTCCTTGTAGGTTCAGTTGCTAAAGGTACGTGGCTTCATGGAAAAGCAGACATTGATGTATTCATGAAATTCCCATTAGATATTGATGAGGCCAGTCTTAAAGAATATGGGCTTTTTTTAGGATTTGAATGCGCAAAAAGTATGCAGGGTAAATATGAATTGAGATATGCATCACACCCCTATGTCACTGGTTTTATAGAAGGATTTGATATTGATTTCGTGCCTTGTTACACAATTAAAAGTGCCGATAAACTTAAATCTGCAGTAGATCGTACAATTTTGCACACAGAATATATCAAAAAGAATTTAAAAGAAGAACAGAAGAATGAAGTGCTTTTACTCAAAAAATTCATGGAATCAATCCATACCTACGGTGCAGAGTTCAAAGTGGGTGGATTTTCAGGATATCTGTGTGAACTTTTAATTATATATTATGGTTCTTTTTTAGGAGTATTAAAAGCCGCTGCAGAGGAATGGCGACCCAATCAATTGATAGATCTCCAGGATTATGGTACAGGAGATATTTTTACCGAGCCAATGGTTGTCATCGATCCAACAGACAAAAATAGGAATGTTGCAGCAGCATTAACCCTTCAAAAGATATCTGAATTTATAGTAGCATCAAGAAATTTCTTAGAAAATCCAAAAGAAGATTATTTCTTTGATAAGGAATTATATACTGATTCAAACACTATTAAATATGAATTTAGGCAAAGAGAAACAAAAACACTTTTAATCATTTTTAAACCCCCAGAAATTCCAGCCGATGCTTTATATCCTCAAATTAAAAAAACTGAAAATTCTATGGGTGGAGTTTTGGAAAGAGAAGATTTCAAAGTTTTTAATACTGATTCATGGACAGATGAAGAGGAAAATGTAATAATATTGCTTGAAATTGAAACATGGCAGCTTCCAAATATAAAGAAGAATCTTGGCCCTTTTATATGGTCAGAAATCCATCAAAAAAGGTTTTTAGATAAATATGGAAACAAAGCTTATATAGAAGGGGATAGATGGGTGGCAGAAATTGAAAGAGAATATAAGGATGCTGAATCATTCATTGAAGATATTTTGGTGGAAAATAAAATAGGGTTACTTAGATTTGGGAAACATATTAAAAATGAAATCCTAAAAGAGCATCAAATAATAGATATTTTAGAGTTTTTGGATTCAAAGGAATGCAATGAAGAGATGCTGCTATTTTTCTATGAATATTTGAATAAAAATGTATATTTAAGCCGTTAATTTTAATCTATTGCTTATCATTTCCTTTCCCAGACAAATTTAGGCACAGCTTCCTTAAACGGATCAAATGCATCAATGTTTTTAACTTCCATACACCTCATGCTTACCTTAGAGTGCAGTGATGATGGAAGTCTTAGAATCCTTTTAAGGTCAATTGAAACTTTGGCATCAACAAGACCCATATTTAAAGATGTAATGGCTTTAACTACTTTCTTGTATCGTAGGGGGCCGATTTTAGTTTTAAATAAACCCCATTCATCTCTATCTAAAAGATTTCTGTTTGTTAAAACATCTTTTAAGAGTTTTGCATTAACATCATCAAGTTTTGAATCCTGAGTTAAATGATTAATTGCATATTTTACCCTCTCAGTAAATACTTTTGGATAGCCGAATGGAATAGAAAAATGCTCCAGATTATAAATACCATCACTATCATCGTATTTATCTTTAGGTAAATCTGCACCTACAACATATTTTAAGATATGGGAACGCACATCACTATCCATTTCCATCACGTCTTCATCAAGGACTCTTATATGATATCCTCTGCCAGAATAGACCAGATGAATATTATTTAAGCCTAAATCTCCTTTCAATGTATCAATAATGCTGCTTATAATTTCTTTAGCTTCTCTCAGGCATATTTCACATACATTTTCGCAGTTGCAGGTTCTTATGGGAATGTCTTTTGCATCAACATCAAAAACCAATTCTGATTTTATCCAACCGTCTCTTTTACGAGGTTTTTCGTAAAAAGCAACTGAACAATAGGCTGCAAAAGGGGTTTTGGATTTCATAAAACGTTTTAAATATTCAGGAGTGTTAAATACCTTATATCTATCATTGGGACCTCTGCCAAAGTGATCAAATCCAAATTCTCGATTTTCTACAGAATTCACTATGAAATCAGGGACCTGTTTAATGTCCCATTCTTCTCTGTAATAGATTCTACGCTCCTCGAGAGTTGCCGGATTGAACATTTCCATGGTTTTGACCTGATCATTTATTAGACTTATTTTGCCATATTTTCCTTGTATAATAAGATAGAGGATTTCCTATTGATTTACATGTTTCATCTGGCCTGCATAAAGCAGGCATCTGTAATTTTACCTTTTCACAGCTCATTGGGGTATACCAAGTTGTTTCTCCTTCGTGTTGAGGGTTTAAGTCATCATGCATCCCAAATCCAAGCTTTGCATTGATATTTATCTTTTCCTGGGGCTGATCATCAAAAAGTGGAGGGCTGCATCTATCTGCAGCATCGTAAATCATGGGTAAAATCTCATTTTTAGTAATTTTTAAATCAGGGTCAACATCTGACACTTTTAAAGTAGCATTGCTTCTGAAAACCGATGGATTTAATCTCGCATAAGATAAAAAGGGAGTTAAAAACAGAACAATTACTTCGTTTCTTCCTCCGGATTTAATACCTTCTAAAGCTGATTTAATGCACGGAGGGAATAAATCAACATTTAATGGTGAAGCTTTAACAGTTCCACCTCCTGAAACACCACCATAATATCGCATTTCTTTGGATAAAACTTCAGAAACCTTATCTGCAATTTTTAATAATATAGGGTTAGGTTCTATTATTTTTACCCTTTCATGAACGCTTTTTATGTAGTTTTCAGTGTTCTGCATAATCATTTTGATTATGATAAGCTCTTTGATCCTGTTTCCAATAAACACATCATACATTTTTTCAGGAGGCCTATTTGTTTTCTTAATTATTTCTCCAAAGTGTTCCATAAATTCTTCACGGTCTAATATTACATTTCCATCCTTTAAAACTAATTCTTGCAGGCTTATTTTCTTTGAACTTACAAGATCTGCAAGCTGCGTCCATTTAATTTTATCCTGAACAATGAGATTGTTCAATATCTTTTGGGTGATTTCTGTTCTTTCACTGATCAACAGCTCTTCAAGCCTATTTTCAATTATTTGCCCCTGTAATTCCACTACAGCTCTGCTTTCCCTTGAATTAGGACCAAATTTAACTCCAATTGCCTGACATAGGATATAAAATGCAATTGTGTCCATCTTGGTGATTTCCCGATGAAATAGATATGCATATTTTTTATGTTTATAATCTGGATCGCTTTTTTTCTCAATAAACCATTCTACTCTTTTAATAACAAGATCAGAATAATTTTTAGGTATAAAAGCATCATCAGATGTTTCTTGAGCGCTAATTGAATAAACTATGTCTATTAGTTGACTATTTTCATCATATATCCTGTCTAAATTTCCTCCATCTTCCATTACAATTCGTTTTCCTTCATCAGATAAAGGATTTATAAAGGACATTGATATCATACGGTTAATGCTTTATGATTGTCCTTATTATAAATACTTAAAGTATAATGGCTTCAGGTGAATATAAATTTCAAAACAGTAATATCTACATTTCAAGACATGTGAAAATGATACTCCATGTAAATAAATATTTAAAATAGTTAAATAATTAAATATAATAGTAGAAAAAACTGTTTTAAACTATATATAAATAATAAAATATAACATAATATTGTTTAAAATTTTTATTAGATAATTTAATATCTATTTAACCTTTAAAGGGTTTTTCAATCTTATTATCAATTAAATCAATAAATCTAAGGGTTTAAAACCTTTGTATTTATCTTTTAGTAAGGAGGAATCTAATTTGAATAAAGTATTTATTACATGTGCACTACCCTATGCAAATGGCCCATGTCACCTAGGGCACTTAAGATCAACATATATACCAGCAGACATTTATGCACGTTATAAC
This sequence comes from Methanobacterium sp., assembly GCA_030017655.1. Classification (NCBI taxonomy): domain Archaea; kingdom Methanobacteriati; phylum Methanobacteriota; class Methanobacteria; order Methanobacteriales; family Methanobacteriaceae; genus Methanobacterium; species Methanobacterium sp. Next base: position 50,131 of record JASEIM010000012.1, read on the forward strand.
CGGATGAAAATGAGGGATGTGCTTTTTGTTTGTGCGACAGACGAGCATGGAACACCAATAGCAGTTAGGGCAGAAGAAATCAGGAAATCTCCTAAAGAAATTGCCGATAAATTCCATAAAATGATTAAAAATGATCTTGACTCCTGTGACATATCTTTTAATTACTTTTCAAGGACAACTGACCCAATACACTACGAAATTTCACAGAACTTTTTCCTTAAGCTCTATGAAAAAGGCTATATCTACGAAAAAGTCATTCAACAGCCCTACTGTAATGAATGTAAAAGATTTCTTCCGGACAGATATGTTGAAGGGATTTGCCCTCACTGCAAAGGACAAGGAGCAAGAGGAGACCATTGTGAAAGCTGCGGGCGGCACTTAGACCCCATACAGCTTGAAGAGCCAAAATGTCTTATATGCAGTTCCACTCCTGAAATCAAAGAATCTAAACAATATTTCTTTAAATTAAGTCATTTTGAAAATGGATTAAAGGATTGGATAGAAAATAATGAAGAACTACCCCCTAACGTTAAAAACTACGCACTTCAATGGATTAAAGAAGGTCTAAAAGATTGGATACTTACAAGGGACATGGAATGGGGAATTCCTGTGCCATTAGAAAATGCTGAAGGCAAAATAATTTATGTATGGGGAGAAGCATTTCTCGGATACATTTCGGCAGCCGCACAGTGGAGTGCAAAACACAATAAACCATGGGAAGACTACTGGAATGATAAAGCCATCCATTTTATAGGTAAAGACATTATCTATCATCATGCAATATTCTGGCCAGCCCTGCTTATGGGATACGGCTGCAAACTTCCGACAAATATTGTAGCTGGAGAATATTTATCTCTGGAAGGTAAAAAGATGTCGACAAGTAAAAATTGGGTTATATGGGCATCTGAATTCCTTGAGAAGTTTGATTCAGATATTTTAAGATATTATCTTGTAGTAAATGCACCGCTTACCCGTGATACTGATTTTTCATGGGATGATTTCCAGCGCAGAGTAAATGATGAGCTTGCTGATGTACTTGGGAACTTCTTGCACCGGACATTTTCATTCACCGGCAGATTCTTTAATAGCGAAATCCCAGAACCTGCTGCATTTGATGAATACGATGAAGAGTTTAGAGATAGAATTATTGAGATTCCAGCAAAAGTTTCTGGCCTTATTGAAAATTTTAAGTTCAGAGAAGGCCTTATTGAAATAATAAGACTTGCAAAATTTGCAAATAAATATTTCAACGATAAAAAGCCATGGAAAGCAGTTAAAGAAAAGCCTGATGAAGCTGCAAACTGCCTATATCTATGTAATCAGCTTGCAAAGACTCTATCAATTATTTTAAGTCCATATATTCCAGTTAAAGCACCTCAAATAATGGAAACTTTGAATTTACAGAACATTGATACTTCTAATTGGGATAAAGCAGCTGAATTCATCCCTGCAGGCCATAAAATTAATAAAGCTAAACCATTATTTTCAAAAATAGATGATTCAGTAATAAAGAAAGAAAAAGAAGCACTTTATAAAAATTTAAAGGATGATGATGAAATGAAGAACATTATAAGCATAGAAGATTTTGTAAAAATTGATCTGAGAATTGGCGAAGTAATAGATGCAGAACGTGTTGAAGGTTCAGATAACTTATTAAAATTAAGAGTTGATGTTAAAGAGAAGAAATTACAGATTGTTGCTGGTCTTGCTAAAAAATATTCTCCAGAAGAAATAAAAGGGCAAAAAGTTGTTGTTCTGGTTAATTTAAAGCCAGCTAAACTCTTTGGAATAAAATCTGAGGGCATGATTCTTGCAACATCTGACAATTTAAGTGTCTTATCTGCTGAAAATGCTGAAATTGGCGAAAAAATTAAATAAACTGTTTAAAAATTGTTTGGGAAGTAAAATGAATGAATCAGTTTTAATTGCACGGGCTGAAAGATTTCTTGAAACAATAAAGCGTCAGAGAGTTGAAGTAAATAAAATTAAAGACTTTGAAAGCTTTATTGTAGTTTATCATTATCTAAAAGATAATTTAAATGAATTATATGATTTAAGGGACACAATGGAAATAAAAGGCTATAAAGCTCCCTACAGTTCCCTTATCAGAACTTCTCGTTCTGTTGGTGGAGAATTAAAGGCTGATGAAATTCATGATGTTTCCAGACAGACCCAGTTTTTCAGAATGAAGGCTGCAGCCAAAAAAAATATATTGGATAGAGTAAAATCGTCTATAGCATCCCATAAAATTGCAATTGGACATCTTGAAGAATTTGCAACAATTAAATGTAATGTTTGTAAAAAACTTTATAAGAGACATGAAATCGAATTTGTTGAAAGTAAAGAGTGCGGTTGTGGAGCCAGGGACTTAATATTACAGAAAAATGATCAGAGTGTATATAGATTAGACATAATAAGATATTTGCCATTATCTGGTGAATATATGCTTAGAATGTCAGATTTATCTCCTCTAGGAAGAGATGCCTTCCGAAATATTGTTAGAATTCTAAAACATGAAAAAAGAGGAATTGTAAAAACACTATCTCTTGTTGTGAAAGTTTTTGAAGACGGTAGATGGATTAGAAAGAGAGTAACGATGGATGCAGAGGAGGATTTGAATTATGAGAGAGAAATAAGGAAAGAATATGGTTCAAATGCACGTATCGAATTTTTGCAGTTCCATCGTAAAAAACCAGCCATAATTAATGATAGACATGTGCAAACAGCCCTTTCAATTGCTTATGTTAAATCTGCAGGGGAAATTGCAGATAGAATCATTGACGAAGTTCTGGAAAGCGTCTTAAAAAATAAGGATAAACTCAAAATATATGATGAAGCTTTAAAAACAGCAAATGAAGCTGCTGATTCAATAACAGATGTTATGGAAGATAAGGATGAAATAAAGGAAGAAAAACTGAATGAATTATTAAAAGAGAATAATCTCATGGGAACAGATGGTAATATAGATAAAGAACTTGAAGAAGATATCCAGCTAAGAAAGGATATGCAGAAAAAGCTTTTCATTGAAATGCCCAGGATAATGATCTTATGGGACATTGCAAAATATTATTTAACCACATCCTATGATCGGAGAAATAAATATTCAGGACCTTTTCCAAATCTACGACCTAACCTCGACTCGAACCAATTAAAGGCTTTTAAGGATTTTGATATGCAAACTACTTTGATTTTAAAGGAATACACAGATGAAAAAATAGAATATATCGAAAATATTAAGGAAGTTATTGCTAAGAAGTTTGAAATTGAAAATAAGATAAAAGGTCTTCACGTTAAACTAAATCCGCCTGCTCTTGGAGCGGTTATCTTAAATACTGCTGGGAAATTATCTATCAATACTGCAGCAGATACTTTCTCTGTTAATCCCTCTCTGGTAGAAAAGGAAAAAGAAAAAATAGAAACCTTTGGTAAGCCATCATCTGTAAAAGCCAAAAAGTTTTTAGAAATGATAAAAAAGTAGTTTAGCCCATTAAATTTCTGTTTTTAAAATAAATAATTAGATAGTTTTAACTTGTATGATGGGAAATAAAAATATGGTGGTATTTTGGATGATGAAATCTATGTAAATAAACCACTGTCCTCACAGGTAATTATGGAACTTTTAGATAAGTATCCTCAACTTAGAAAAATAAAATGTCCAAGTAGCCTGTATCTCAGGACTTCAAAGAAATATCTGGATGCCCTTTCAGAGCTTGGAATTGAGGTTGAACCAGTTATTAAAAGGGGCAGGCCCAAAAAATACGGCGAAACAGAAGGAAAAATTATACAGAAAATGTTAAATGAAGGTAAAAGCCCCAAAGAAATTGCAGAAAAACTGGAGATACCTTTAAAGACAGTTTATTATCTTAAAGATACTAAATTGAAAAGGGGAAGAAAGCCCAAATATTCTAAAGAAACAGAAGATGAAGTAAAAAAATTACATAAAAATGGACTTTCAGTAAAAGATATATCTGAGAAGCTTAAAATTCCTCTTAGAACTGTTTATTGTCTTCTAAAACGGTAAAATAATTATTATATCTATTTAATGCAGAAAGAATATTTCAAAGAAATATCAACGGTGATTCAATGGATCTAAATATGTATCTAGGAGAATATCAGGCACTATTACTGATTTCAGGTATTTGCGGTTTAATTGCGTTTTTAACTACTTACCTAACCATGCCCAAACTCATAAACAAATTGCATGAAGCAGATATTGTTGGTAAGGATATTCATAAGGAAAAGAAGCCGATAGTTGCTGAGATGGGCGGTATCGGTATTTTATTTGGTTTTATAATTGGAATTTTTATTGGAATAATCATTTATCCACAGTTACAGTTCCAGTTATTAGTGACACTTATTGTAATTCTCTTAGTGGGCATTGTAGGAATGGTTGATGACCTGGTAATGCTTTCTTCTAAGGAAAAATTGATTTTACTATGGCTTGCAGGTCTGCCGGTGATATGGATAGCCCCTCCAAATGTGGGCATTATTTATATGCTTTCAATGCCTGTAGCTGTATCAATAGCATCTAATTTAACAAATATGCTTGCAGGGCTTAATGGAATTGAATCAGGTCTTGGAGCAATAGCCATGATCTCTTTAACTGCTTCCTGTATTATAATGGGTAAATATAATGTTGCCATTATAACAATGGCAATGTTAGGCGCTCTTCTAGCTTTTCTAATTTATAACAGACATCCATCACGCGTATTCCCTGGTGATGTTGGAACTTTAATAATTGGAGCGTGTATTGTGCTTGTTGCATTTATAGGTCGTGTGAAAATAATCGCCTTCATTGTGCTTATTCCCAATATTATTGACAGTATTTTGAAGTTTTACAGTGCAGGGGTTGTAGAAAGGCAGAATCATGCCCCTACTGAAATAGGGGATGATGGGAAACTGATCGCGCCTGAAGGAGGATTTAATTCTCTTATAAGATTTGTTTTGAGAAGACCTATGTCTGAAAAAAATGTTGTATTAATTGTATGGCTCTTTGGAATTTTATTTGGAACTATTGGAGTTGTTTTAGCTTATACACTCAACACAAGGATTGTATAATTTATAAAATTAATTTACAATGCATATTCTAAGTCCATCTTACATCTGCAGTTGTAAATACATATCTACTGGAAAAAACAGGATTGTATAACTTATTTGTTAGGTTTGAAGTGCCAAATGATTCACAGATACTTTTTCTTGCATAAAAATTTATTCGATCTCCCAGAGAATTTTTATCTTTTGAATTTTTAATTGAAGGTGCAGAAGCAGTGATTCTAAGCTGAATACGTGTTTTATTATATGTGGCATTAAATCCATAGTTTTTATAATTTATTTCCACAATTTTGACGCTTACAGGATTTATCAGACGAAGATTTTCATTTGTGTAATTTTCAAACACATCCTCAGGATAAATAGCAAAACCATCAATGTTTGCACCTCTTATTGCGCCATTTCTGGCAGCGGCCATGGCCTGGGTTAGCTCAATATCATTTCCCAGTATGGGAACAAGACATAAAGTGATTATTAACATTAAACCTGCTATAATAACAAATTCTAATGACAGCTGGCCTTTTATATCCATAAAAATTAATTTGAGGTATAATAAATTTATACTTTTCTAGTAGTAAAGTATTAACTTATTCACTGGTTATAACTATCCAGCTATAACTTTTTGAATCTTCTACATTCCTGATTGTATAATTATGGTTTTTTAAGAGAGTTACTTCTTCATTTTTCAGTGCCATTGAGCCTGAAATTTTATGAGGGGCCGTAAATGATTTACCTATCATTCCATCTATTTTAACATAGGCTCCTGTTGAATTAACAACAACAACGAAACTTTTGCCTTCAATATTTTCGGGCATGCTAACAGTAATCGAATGACCGTTTCCGCCGGCATATACTTTGTTTACAGTTTCTGCTACATTTTCTGCAAGTATTCTTGCATTTCCCAGTTCATTGGTTTGGGATGCGGTGTTTATTCTATCATTTACAAGGGGAATTAAACTACTTATTACAATAATGACCAAAAGTGTTACAAAAATCAATTCTGCGCTCAATATTCCTCGCTCATCCATAATGTTATTATATTTTAATTACATATATATTACAAGTTTCTTTTTAGGGGGGTGAACTTATAGAGCCAAAAGATGGTTTTAATCTTTTAATAACTCTTCAAGGCCATAAAGGCGATTCTGCTGGTGAAGAAGTTGTAGGAATTGAAGAAATCGAGTTAGCACTTTCAAGTTATGAACCATTTTTATATATAAAAGAATCAGAATATCCTAATGTTGTTCTGGTGGAATTAAGCATGGATCCAGAAGAAGCAGTGGTGATTTTAAAGGAGGCACCTACAACAGTAGTTTCGAAGGTTGTTCCAATAGACATGGTGGTTAGAACACGTAAAGACGTGATTTTAGAAAAAATATTAAAGATTGCAATGGAAAAGATGGAACCTGGAGATTCGTTTGTGGTAAGATGCGACTTAAGAGGTCGTAAATATATAGAATCAAAAGAAGACCTGATAAAAGCAATCTCTGATGAACTCATTCAAAAATTAAATGCTTATCCCGATAGTAAAAATCCAAAATGGGTTGTTCAGGTTGAAATAGTTGGTGAAGATACTGGAATCAGTGTTTTAGAGCCATATAAAATTATAAAAAAGATCTCCTGATTTTTATGTATGAAATAATACATTTTAGAGGTGGGATATATAAATTTGACGAACTTGTTGAGTTTGTAGAGGATACAGGTGGAATGGTACTAAAAAAGGACTGTTTTGAGATAATCCGTGGCGATTCTTATCTCTCTAAGGAAGTTCATGTATTGCTGGTAGTGCCTGATGATGAACTGGACAGCACTAAATCGTTGATTAGTGATATTAAAGGCATGGTTGATGACATTGATACTACAGATGACCAGTATAATTTATTTTTGTCATATCTTTCAATATATGATGCTTTAAACCGAATTGGAGAATGGACTGATAGGGATGTTTTGAAGGATGCAATACGCTGTCCATGTTATTCAGAGCTTTGTATCCATCTTCAAGAAGAAAAATGCCAGTTAGATGAAATACTGAAAGAAATACTCGCTGAATTATGTTTAATTGGTATAATAGAACACAGAGAATCCCATGGAACCACACAATTCCGTCTTAAAAAGGAGTGATCACCCTTAGTTAATTTTGAAGATTTAAATATAAATTCAGATAATTAATAAACATCAATAAAAATGATGATGGAAATGATTAAAGCCAGTACGATTTTGATTTCAGGAATAATCTTTGTTTTTGTCGGAGTTCTTCTACTGATAATTGGATCCATTTTGCAGTCAGCTTCTAAAGCTGGTGAAGTTCATACCGGCGGAATTGTTTTGATCGGACCCATTCCCATCATATTTGGTAATGATAAAAGCCTTATTATTGGTGCAGTTATTTTTGCAATCATAATCATGGTTTTATGGTATTTACTTTTTTATAGAACTGCTACTTAATTGAATAAGTATTTCTAAAGTTTTTTATGCCAGTTCCATGCAGTTTCTATGATCTTATCGAGATCATCATATTTTGGTTTCCATTTCAAAACTTTTTTTGCTTTATCAGAGCTTCCCACAAGAATTGGGGGGTCTCCGGGTCTTCTTTCATCTTCAACAGCCCTGATATTTTTATCTGTTATTTTTCGTGCAGTTTCTATAACTTCTTTTACAGAAAAGCCGTTTCCATTTCCAAGATTAAAAACATCACTTTCTCCTCCATCTTGCAGATATTTAAGGGCTAGAATATGTGCATCCGCTAAATCAGTGACGTGTATATAGTCTCTTATGCATGTACCGTCAGGTGTATTATAATCGGTTCCAAATATTTTTATATCATCTCTCTTTCCTGCTGCAACATCCAGGATAAGTGGTATTAGGTGAGTTTCAGGATCGTGTAATTCTCCTACTTCACCTTCAGGATCAGCACCTGCAGCGTTAAAATACCTTAATGAAGCATATTTAAGTCCATATGCCTGGCTATAATCTTTCAATACCTGTTCTACAATGAGCTTTCCTCTTCCATAAGGGTTAATTGGATTTTGGGGATGGTTTTCAGTTATTGGGATTTCTACAGGATTTCCATAGGTTGCACAGGTTGATGAAAATACGAATTGTTTTACATTTTCTTCAAGCATCACCTGGAGAAGATTTAGGGTATTTTTCACATTATTAAGGTAGTATTTCTGTGGATCCTTTACAGATTCTCCCACATAGGTGAATGCGGCAAAATGCATAACTGCATCAATTGGATATTTCCTGAAAATTGACCGGATATCGTTAATATTACTTAAATCTCCCAGCTCAAAGTTTCCCCATTTTACAAATTTCTCATGCCCATAACTTAAATTATCAAAGACTACTGTTTCATAGCCTTGTTTGCTTATTTCTTTGTTTAAATGAGATCCTATGTATCCTGCACCGCCTACAATAAGTATCATTGTCTCACAAAAATCTCCGTTTTTTTAATTAATTTTATCAGCAATTTCAACCAGAATATCGTGATTTAATTAAGTGATAATTAATTAGATTGCCATAAATAAAATGTCTTTTGGTTAACCCTATTAGTTAACACATTTTAATCTCTACTTTTTAATGTCTATTCAAAGTAATTTTTTAATAAAAATCGTAACTTGAAGTACTAATTTTCCTCTTATTGGTCAATAGGTTTACAATCCTTGTTTTGCTGGAACACCTTCTGCAACGAAGACGAAGCAATTGAAACATTGAACATACTTGATTTTACAATCCTTGTTTTGCTGGAACACCTTCTGCAACTAAAGGAAGTGAAAAACAATGAAGGAAACAATATTAAGACGTTACAATCCTTGTTTTGCTGGAACACCTTCTGCAACTATTGAAGAAATACTCAAACATCCTGATGTTGAAATGTTACAATCCTTGTTTTGCTGGAACACCTTCTGCAACAAAGACATAACTTATTTTTTTATTTAGAAGAAATCGAGTTACAATCCTTGTTTTGCTGGAACACCTTCTGCAACAGCATCTGAAAATTGCTATTTTTACCATAATATCCATGGAAAATGCCGGGTTCAAAATTTTTTTGTGCAGATGATTTTTAAAAGCTTTACTTATAAAGTACTGCACAATGCAGTAAAAATCTTATTTTTCTATTTTTTCTATTTTTCATACTTATATTTACTTCTTACTCATTTATATCCTCTTCAGTTAGCATTACAGGCGTTTTATTTAGATAATCACAATAATAATCGATTCTTTTTTTGTACTCTTTCGCTTGGAATCTCTGAAGGCTCTTGTTATTATGAAATCAATGATATGAGCATCGTTTTCAATTTTTTCCTTGGTCATGGTTATTTTATTTGGTGATGGTAGTATAAAAACATAGATTTTTCCACTACAATATAGTATCAGTGTTCCTCGATTATATAAAATTATATTATAATTCTCTTTTTAATCTTTATAATTATTTTTAATAAAATTGTTAAAGAATATTGCTAATCATCCATTATTATAGATGAAATGAAACAACTTATGGATTCAATTATACAAAAGGTTAAATATCTTCATAAATTATTTTAAGCAATTACTAAATTTTAATACCAATTATATTAATCATAAGATGGTTATTTTTTAATATTTTACATGATTAATTGACTCTTGGTAAATTAGTAATATTTTATTGGGATAAATTAATTATGAGATTAAAATAAGGAACTCAAAACCATTTAGAGATAATTTATTTAGTAAAAGGAAATTTATTCAAATTAATAAGTTATAATCAGTAATTAATAGAGCTGAAGATTAATAATTAATTATAAAAACATTTAATAAATCTTTAAATAAAAAAAACAGATTTATTAGACTTTTTTTTAAAAAAATAAATCATAATATTTATATATACATAGAAAAAATATAATTAGACAGTCCAAAAAGCCCTACGCATGTATATTTTTACATTAGGGCACGGGGGCGGTACAATTAAGCGAAAGTCGTTGTATGCATTGCTACTTGCCATAGGCATAGTAATGTGTATTTTTCCCTTTATTGGGGGAACTAATAGCCATGTTGCCTCGAGTGAAAATGCAAAAATTGGCCTGGATGAAAAAGATATTTCAGAAATAGATGCAGCGGGAACTATCCGGTTAATTAAATACAAAAAATACAAGAAACCAAAAAAGAAGTACAAAAAAACAAAGAAAACATATAAAAAAGCCAAGGCAACATACATATACAAAAAATTGAAGGTCAGATACAAATATAGAGGAAAATGGAGAACAAAGTGGGTTTATAAGCGCTATAAAATTACCATCAAAAAAACCACAAAGGTTTCAAGAAGTAATGTAGGCGCAACAAATGTGGTTGTCACAAGTGAATACGTTTATGCGACTGCAAGATGTAGTTGTTCTTTATATACAGACTACAATTACCATACAAGAGTTTTCTGCAATTACAATCCAAGAACAAATCATTGGGGCGTTCTAAAATTTGAGCAGGGGCCAGCACCAAAGACATCTCCTGAAGGGCTTTGGGTTGCTACAGATACTGACATGGATTTCTGTTTAGTTCATGGAAGATCCCATGATAGTCGTAATGTATATTTAACACCTTATAATGGTGTTATTAATGGAATAAATGTTGTAAACGGTTACTTTACCACAGCTGTCAAGCCAGATGAACCCGCTACAAACACCACTGTAACAAACAGTACAAACCTTGACAATTCAACGAATAATACAGAAGGAGCTATCACTTCAAATGATACAAATGAAACGAATATTTAACAGATTTAACCCTAAACCTAATTAACGCAAATTAGGTTTCTTATTTTATTTTTAATTATTATTAGAGAGGAAATTCAAAATCATTAATTTTTTTCATTGGAATTTAATCATTTTAACGAATACTTTTTTTTGATTTTTAATATTAAAATTTTTCAATAGATCTTATTGTAATACTAATAATAAAATATATAATATATCATTAACAGATATAAGGTCACAGTACTATCTGAAGGTTATATAATGAACTGCTAATGAAAATCAAGTGATTGAAATTGTTTAAACATATTTGAAGCATTCATTGGAAAACGAATTGTAAAAACACCATGATAATATAAATTATAACAATAATCAAATTTTAATATGGCCTTCAAAAACTCCAAACAGGTTTTAATTCAGGGATATGGGATCGAAATGAGGATAAAAAGTCTGAGGTGAATAAAAAATGGATGAAAGAGGTCAATATAACATATTATATATTTTAATAGTAATTATAGTGATTATAGTGCTATTAAGATTATTAGGACTATTTTAAGATAATCAACGGTTTTTATGTGGATAGTTTAGGAAAAAATAAATTTACCTAAACTCCATTAATATTTCTTAATAAAAGTCCTTAATTAATGATAAAATTTCTTTTTTAGATAATTTAAAAATAGTAACCAAGTGTAAGGGTATTTATTCTATTGGTACTTCTTTACCTTTTTTAGTTTCAGTTAATGGAACTCTTACTGTTAATAAACCGTTTTTGAATGAAGCATTACTTTCATCAGCATTAAATTCGTGTGCGAGAACCCAGCAGCCCGTGTATTCCATATTTCTTCTTGGTGCTTTAACACAGAAGGTGTTTTCTGTTATTTTAACCTCTATATCATCTTTATTTACTCCTGGGAGTTCTATTTCCATTATATATTCATCTTCAGTATGATATATGAAAGCTGCAGGGGAAATGGGTATTTTTTGATTGGTTTCTTCATCAGCCATAAAATCACCAAGTAATAATTTTATTAAAAAAAGTATTTAAATATTTTTATGTCAATTAAGCTCAAATCCAGTAGGGGCCCCAATAGTAATATAATGGCAATATAAACTATTTAATTTAAGAATAAAAAGATATTTAAAAAAAAATTAAATTTCTTTTACTTTATATTGATAATATTCACCGTCTGGCTCATTTATTTTTTTAATTAAACCCTTATTCTCAAGTTTAATTATTAAATGGTACATCCCGAGATTACTGAGCTTTAAATCACCATAAAGCAGGTTTCCTTCAAGTATATGTCTTGAAATAAGGCCTTTATTATCTACTAATTTTTTAATAAGTTCAATTGCCTTCTCTTCTTCCCTGTTAAGCTCTTCCTGACGGACTTCTGCATTTGATTCAACAACGTTAATTTTAGAATCAACCCTTATTACCTTGATATAATTATCAACTTTAGAAATTAGCCCTTTATCCTCTAAACTATTTAACATATCCTTTAATTCGGTCTCAGACAGATCTAAATCTAATTTTAAAATATTGTAAGGTACTCCATCACTGTATTCTGCCTGGTTATATTTGATTTGATTTAAAATGGAATTCTCTTTCCTGGTGATTGTAATCATGTAAAAAAATTTGGAGTTCTGTGTCAGAAATTTATAATTCACTTATAAATGAATTATTACTCCCCTCCTGTTTATTTATTATGTTTGAATTAGATTTACTAATATATAATGTGTTTTATATTATATTTGAGACTTGAGGTTATTTATTCTATTAAAATTAATAAATTATTTTTTAAATTTTACTTACAAGAAAGCTATAAAAAATAAAATTTTAAGATGAGGGTGAATTTGGGGGGTATTATAATATTTTCCTTGGCTTCTTGGAATTCATTACGATAAAATATGGAATTAAACTTCTTCATCCTGCTCCGCGATACAGAATGGACAAACAGCAAGAGGATTATCTTCATTGTTTTTCTTTACAGGACAAGTGTACTTATCTTTTTCCTGTTTTACCTGAAAACCTCCAGGGAATGGTGTTCCAACCTGGTGGATGGGTTCTTCTTTGATAAATGTAGTATATAAAGATATGATGGAATAAATTCTAAGAAAAGCAGGATCTGCCTCTTCAATGTCTTCTCCCATTTTTTCTTGTTCTTCAAGAAGGTCAATAGCAATATTCAATTCCTCAATATCCAACTGGCCAGTGTATTGCAAATTATCATTTTTAACATCTAGAATACGGATTATTAATTCAGTTTCAGCTTTTATGAAATCCTTCTTGTAACTGGTATGTATACATTCTGCTTGTTGTTGAATTTGAAGACTGCAACGTACAATATCATTAAAATTCAACTTTTTCGCGTCTTCATTAAGTACCATTAAAAGCTCATTTTTAGTTATCTGACCTTGGAGAGCCAAACTTTTCAATTTACCTAGCATCAAATTAATCTCCTATAAAATCAGGAATTAATAATTTTTCCATCATATAATCTTTGACTAATGTAAGTTCTATTTTTTAACAGCTTCTTCAAAAGCATCCCTGTGAAAACCTGATGCCATTTCCTTTTTACACTCCTCATCAGAAAATAGCCTCATTTTAGCTGCCCTACAAGGATAATGCTGTAATTTAAGACCGGCTTCAGTACACATTTCTTCTAAATCAGAACTGTTCGAATACTTATCCAATATGTATTCTGTTACAAATGTTGTTGATCCACATGGAGATGACCGTTCTACAGTTATATCAGCTAATTTACCATCTTTAAGTTCTATTTTTACTTTAGGTTTCCCGATTTTAGATGCAAATTCATCAAATACTGGATTACCGTTTTCTTCTAATTCGCACATTATATAAGGGCAAGTTACATTTTCATAATTTTCTAATTGGTTTTTAAACCCTTCACCTCTCCATGCGGCGACGATTATGTAATCTACATCTTTATTAACCATGTCAATAAGGTCTAATGTAAGATCAGGGTGTTGTGTATAGGTTATTAAAATATTTGCATCTTTTATTTTAGTTAATTGGTCTTCAGGAATGTCTATTTCATCCATGAACATTGATGTAGGTTGTTCCAGTTCAATAAATTCTGTATCGAATTCTTTTTTGATATTTTCAAATGCTCTATCACCGTATGGTCCGTCTGTAGCTATTACCACTTTTAACATATTATTCACCTGTTTTTAAATAAGATTATTTTCTAAATTCTTTAGTTATCCACATTATAATTTCATCTCTAACTTCTCTAAATACTCTCATTTTTTCTTTTTCGTCTCCTTTAACACATACAGGATCTTTA
>JASEIM010000013.1 GCA_030017655.1 Methanobacterium sp.
CAATCACAAAAATCTCATTTCCCTTCCCAATTTCTTTTATACATTCCTCTGTGCTTTCAGTCCAGCCACATATCACCACATGTTCTGTTTTTTTCACATTAATCAACCCCATTAATCGCATTTGCTGTCTTTGTACTAAAAATTCAACTATTGACTCAATAGCAATTGCAAAACTACCAATACCTAAAATTATCAATGAAATTGTAAAAAACATTCCAATATTTGTTTCAGGACTGTAATCACCATACCCTACTGTTCCAATAGTAACAAATGTCCAGTAAAATGATACAATCCATGGCTGCCCTTCAATTAGATGAAATCCAATGGTTCCATAAGCAATAACTCCAAAAATTAAAATAAAAATACGTGTCATTCGTTCATGGATTATTTTAGGTAAGCGTTCTCTTAATAATCTGAATATTACAAACATAAAAATTACCCTTTAAAATATTTAAAAAAAAGGAAATGGATTATTTCCTTAAAAATAGGTACCATACAGCGATAATTGCTATTATTATAACAATTATAATTATAGCTATCCACCATGAACCACCATCGCCACTGGCATCATCATCATCGCCATCACTCAGCTTTTTAACGGTTTTACTGATACCGCTTGAACTTCCACCGCGGCTGCCGCCTTTAACTGCAGGAGTTAAGGCATTTAAATGCGTAGCAGCTAAACTACTCTCCAAAACAGCATCAGATGGTGAAACCTGATATTCCTGTGCAGAAATACAATTTGGAACTCCAAGAAGTCCAATAACTAAAAAAGTCATTATAATTACTGTTTTAAGCTTCATACTTTACCTCCCTAAATTCTCTAATTAAATATTATCAATCGTTATAAAAATATTTGCATTTAACAAGTATATTAAAAACCTTAAATCATAGCTTCAAAACATCAAATTGGGTGTAAACACTCTTTACTTTTGTAAAAGAGAATTAAAACTAAATTATAGAAAAATTTTTAATAAAAGCTTTAACCACGAGTTCTTACAATGTATTTTCTTAATTCATCTGCAAAAAACATTATAGGAGCAAATGTGATTAAATAAAGCCATTCATTTAGTCCGAGGGCAGTTGTATTGAATATATCTTGGAGATAGGGAATATATATTATGGAGAAAATTACAATGGCCATAAAAGCAATTCCTATAGGTATCCACCTATTTTTAAAAAGCCCTATTTTAAAAACAGATGTTCTTGAGCTTTGACACCCTAAAAGGTTACCCATCTGCGCTGTTACGATACCTGCAAACACCATGGTAGTTGCTTTTATATAAAGTGGATCTGAAAAGGATAGTTCTTGCCCAAATTGCCATCCACCATTATATAAAACCCAAAAGTATCCTGACATTACTAAAGTTGTTTTGATTAACCCAAGGTAGATATATCCTCTAAATAGTACTTCACGATTTAATAGGCGTTCTTTACGAGAACGGGGAGGTATATCCATTACATCGGCTTCTGAAGGCCCAACACCAAGAGCAAGTGCAGGAACAGTATCAGTCCCTAGGTCAATCGCAAGTATCTGCATCACTGTAATCGGAAGAGGAATCCCAAATAATACCGTAAGGACAAATGGGATAATTTCTGCGGTTTCGTGAGAAAAAATGTATATAATAAACTTTCTGATATTTTCAAAAATGTTTCTACCTTGTTTAATGGCAGCTACAATTGAAGCGAAGTTATCATCAGTTAAAACCATATCAGAAGCTTCTTTTGCAACATCTGTACCTGTTATTCCCATAGCAATTCCAATATCTGCTTTTCTAAGTGCTGGAGCATCATTAACACCATCCCCTGTCATTGCCACTATTTCATCTTCATCTTCAAGTATGCTGGCAATTCTAAGTTTATGTTCTGGAATGGCTCTTGCAAATATCACATCGCATCCAGACTTGAGCAATTGCCCAACTTCATCATCAGACATTTCAGTTAGTTCTTTACCTTTAACAATCTCACATGGCCCGCTAATAATCCCTATTTCTTCAGCTATAGCTCTTGCTGTAAGGCCATAGTCTCCTGTTATCATTATAATTCGAATTCCGGCCTTATGGCACTGTTCTACGGCATCATGAACCTCTGGACGAGGAGGATCCTGCATGGCCATCATGCCCAAAAAAATCATGTCTTTTTCAACAGTTTCCGGTGTGTAATCAGTGAAATCATCTGGTAAATTTCTATATGCCATTGCAAGAATTCTAAGCCCCTGACTTGCAAGTTCATCATGCTTTTTAATTATTTTCTCTTTCTCTTCATCTCTAAATGGCCTGATTTTTCCATTTTGGGAGATATGGCTACTAAGTGAAATAATTTTTTTTGGAGCTCCTTTAATATAAGCTACTTTTTTATCTTCTTTCTGGTGAATTGAGCTCATAGATTTCCTTTTAGAATCAAATGGAAGCTCAATTATCCTGGGAATTCTTTGAATTTCCTCTTCTAAATTAAAACCGCTTTTTGCTGCTGCAACAAGTAATGATGCTTCTGTTGGGTCTCCTAATATTTTCCATATCCCTCCTTCTTTTTTTGGAGGTATGAGTTTGGCATCATTACAAAATGCTGAGGTTCTCATAAGCAATTTAAGCTCTTTCATCTCATCATAGCCAATTTCATGGCCTTTATGTAAAAATTCACCTTCAGGCGTATACCCTGCTCCTGTAACTTCAATTATTTCGCAGGGAATCCATATTTTACGCACAGTCATCTCATTTTTAGTAAGTGTACCTGTTTTATCGGTGCAGATTATGGTTGTTGAGCCTAAGGTTTCAACGCCGGATAGTTTTTTTATGAGGGCATTTTTTGAAACCATTTTTTTAGCTGAAGCAGCAAGTGCAAGGGTAACAGTAGGTAATAGTCCCTCCGGCACGTTTGCAACGGTTAATCCTATGGCAAAAATGAATGCCAATTCAAGAGGAAAATCTATTACAAAAACATTAACCATAAACAATGTAAATCCCATTAAAATAGCTATAGCTGCAATCATTCTAGCTAATTTACTAATTTCTTTTTGTAAAGGACTTTGTACTTCTTTTACGGACTGAGTAAGCGTTGCAATCTTGTTAAACTCAGTTTTAGTTCCAGTTGCAAAAACTACAGCTTTCCCAGAACCAGCAGCAACACTGGTACCAGCAAAAACAAGATTATGCATCTCGACAAAGGAATGATTCTCACCACTCATACCTTCAGATTCTTTACGCACTGGCCTAGATTCTCCAGTAAGTGTTGAATTATCAACTTTGAGCTGAAATGCTTCCACAAGCCGTGAATCAGCAGAAATATTGTCTCCTTCCTCAAGTACAATAATATCGCCAGGAACGAGTGACGAAGCAAGGATTTTACTTTCTTTTCCTTCTCTTATCACCTTTGCAGTAGATGGAAGAATTTTTTTCAGGGCTTCAGTCGCTTTTTCTGCTTCATATTCCTGCCAAAAACTGAAAAGAGCATTAATAACAATTACACCAATAATAGCAAATCCTAATTGGAATATTCCAGCAATAAAAGCTAAAACGCTTGCAGCCCATAAAAGAAGGGCAAGTATATTATAAAAATTTTCTAAAAATTTAAAAATTAATGGTTTTTGTTTGAATTCTTCTATCTGATTAGGTCCATATATTTCAAGTCTTTTTTCAGCTTCAGCTTCACTTATTCCCTCTTTGGAAGTACCAAGATTAGAATAAACTTCTTCAGGAGATAATTTAAAAATATCTAACTCTTCGGAGGATGGGCTGTTTTGATCCATGCTTACACTTGAGTTTGATTTTAGGAGAAAAATTTAATTTTACACTTGAAATTGACCTCTTGTAATAATTAAAAGGCTTACGTTATTTTTTATAGTCTTTAAGATATAAATAATAACGGGATTAGCATGGAATGCGATGTCGTAATAATTGGTGCAGGCCCGGCAGGTCTATTAGCCGCATCCAGATTAGCGGATAAACTTAAAGTAATAATAATTGATAAGGGAAAAGGAATAGAAGAAAGGAAATGCATTTCTCTTGGAAAAGGGACCTGTATGCAATGTTCACCATGTAATATAACGGGAGGTCTTGGAGGCGCTGGCGGGCTTTCAGATGGTAAACTGAATTTAAGACCAGACATTGGAGGCAACCTTGAAGAATTTGTAAGCAGCGATGAAGCATGGGATATAATAAAGGAAATAGATGAATTTTTTTTAAAGCACGGGGCACCTGATGAAATTTATGCACCTTCTGAGGATGATATATCTGGAATTTTAAGGAAATCCGCAGCTGCAGGAATTAAATTCATTCCAATAGTTCAAAGACACATCGGGTCTGATAAAACGCCTCAGGTTATTAATTCCATAAGAAAAGAAATTGAAGAAATGGGGGCAAAATTCTTACTTGAAACAGAAGTCCTGAATATAATTGCTGATAAAAATGTAAAAGGAGTTTCAATCAGAGAAAAAGATGGAAATGAGTTTGAAATAAAATGTAATTACATAGTAGCTGCCCCTGGACGTGTTGGGGCCTACTGGCTTTCAGATCAGCTTAAAAAACTTAAAATTTCTATAAGATATAATCCTGTGGATATTGGAGTTAGAATTGAAGTTCCCCACATAGTAATGGATTCAATAACCAGTATAAACTGGGATCCAAAATTCCATATAACAACAAAAACTTATGATGACTTTGTAAGAACATTCTGCACATGTCCTAAAGGTTTTATTGTAGAAGAAGTATATGAAGGTTTTGTAGGTGTAAATGGACATTCAATGCGTGGAAAAATGTCTTTAAATACTAATTTTGCATTTTTGGTTAGGGTGGAACTTACTAAACCTACCGAAAACACATCTGCATATGCATTTTCAATTGCAAGTATTGCCAATATTCTTGGAAGTGGAAAACCAATAATTCAGAGGCTTGGAGATCTTAAAAGAGGAAGAAGATCAACATGGAAACGCATCGAAAAGAGCAATGTATCTCCAACATTTAAAAATGTAATTCCCGGAGATATTGCGATGGCATTTCCAAACAGACTCGTTATTGATATTATAGAAGGGCTTGAAGCATTAAATCAGGTTATTCCAGGAGTTGCAACTGACTCAACACTTCTTTATGCTCCGGAGATAAAACTTTATGCAATGAGGGCAGAAGTAAATCGCGGTCTTGAAACTCCTGTAAGGGGACTTTATGTGGCTGGAGATGGCGCTGGTGTTTCAAGGGGAATTGTTGGCGCAGCAGCAACTGGCATAATAGCAGCCAATAATATTTTAAAGGGACTGGGCCTATAGTAATGCGGGGACATATGAAAATTCAAAGCAGAGATTTAAAAATTGCAAAGATATTAACAGTTATCTTTATTATAACTGTAATTGCAGAGGCTTCTCTAATTTATGTTTATAATCCTTATGAAGGGGTTAAATGCCCTAATTGTAATTCTACAAATACTGAATACTGGATGGATGACGGCCCGGACATTATTTATCAGTGCTACAACTGTGGTGCTTATTTCTTTAAAGACGGTTACATTGCCATGTACAATGAAGAAATAAATAAAAAATACAATGAGAGCCTTAAAAACAGGAGTGAATCAGTTAAAAACAGTTCAATATTAAATAATTCCATTATGGAGAATTAGAATGGAGAAAATAGATCCTTACCTGAAATATTTAAACATTATCCTTGCAGTGACTATTATATCTACAATAGCTATTTTATATGTATTTTTAAGTGGAATAAATGTATTTTATGCTCCTAATTATGAAGTTTTACTGCTGATTTTGCCCTGTGTTTTTGGGGGGATAGCAACAGCCTTAATAACTCAAGGAATACGTGGTGTCGTATGGGCAGTAACTGTAGGGGCCTTATCTTTTTGTATATGGTCAAGTATTTACATGATATTTCTAACAATTATAGCCAGTGCAGATTTAGGAAGTTTTATATTGCTTTTAATCTGGATTCCTGCCACATTGGTTTTTGGCGGAATATTAGGAGGAATTGGAGGATTTATAGGATTAATTATAAAAAAAGCATCTGATCTGTTATCAAAGCGCCAGATTAGCCCAGAATAGTATAACTGGATACAAATATGAGTTTAAAAAAAGAGTTTTAAGAAATTTAAATGCAGTATGAAAGCTAATTTTGAAAAATAAATATGGAATGGAAATCTTTATTTTGGCGCAGCAACAACTGCTGTTCCGTAGGCTAAAATTTCCTGCATTACATTTGATACTTCATTTGAGTCATAACGAACGCTTATTATGGCATTTGCGCCCATTTGCCTGGCATGGTCAATCATCCGATAAAGGGACTGATCTCTTGACTCTTCCATCATTCTAACGTATTCCTTTATTTCTCCACCAACGAGAGATCTTAATCCTGCACCAATCTGTCCTCCAACACCTCTGCTTCGGACAGTAAGCCCATAACAGAACCCGCGGGTCTCAATAATCTCATATCCTGGAATGTAATTGGAACTTACAATGATAATATCCTCTAAAATTTCGTTTATTTCAAAATCAGTAGATGTTTCTTCTGAAATTCCTTCTCTTCTTGCTTCAAGTCTTCTCTGTATTTCTTCATTTGATACCATCAAACCACCAGTAAATCTTTTAATAAGCAATGATTTTTATCTGCAAACAATACTTATAATATCTCCGCTTTTTAGCTCATAGTCACTACTCACTCTTCTGCAGCTACGGGCATCCATAGCATGCATAAAGCTCTCACCAATATCAGTATGAATTACAAATGCTAAATCACGCGGCTTTGCCCCTGATTTTATTAGGATTGCATCTGGAAGAATATTTCCTTTACTATCACACATTTTATGCTCGTCTTCAACCGGGAAAACAACGATCATATCTAATAAATCGAAAATTGCTCTATTTAAAGCTTCCTGAACTCCGGTACTGCCATATTTTTTAAGAACATGTTCTTTAATGTAATTAAGGGCCTTTATCTGGGCTTCACTTAATTTTGATTCATCCAAAATCTCAAAATCATCATCACCAGAGGTGTATTTTATCAAACCTGCTTCTGATGCCCTTACAAGAGCTAATTCTGATTCTGCAGATGCTGGAATAACATTTTCATATTTTTCCTGCAATCTTTTAATGTTTTCTTCAGCTGTAGGGAGATCTGCCTTATTTGCAACTATAAGCATTGGTTTGGCTATGCGGAGTAAAACACTTAAAAATTTCTGAATATCTTCATCTTCCCATGTGTGGTATTCTGATGGAACTTCTCTTTTTGCCTCAATAATATCTTCCAATGATATTCCGATTCCACTGAACTGTTCATGTATTATTTTAGAGAAATCAAGCTTTTCTGAGAGGTATTTTCGTATTAATTTGCTCCAGTTTTTCTTCAATATTCCGAAGAGCCACATGGTTATTTCATGCTCTAAAAATTCAACATCATCAAGCGGATCATGTGATCCTGCCTCAACAGGTCTTCCCTCCTCGTCAGTAGAGCCTGAAGCATCAATAATATGTATTAAAACTCTTGATTGCCGTAATTCATCTAAAAATTTATTTCCAAGCCCTCTTCCTTCATGAGCTCCTGGAACCAGCCCTGCAACGTCAATGAGTTCAACAGGAATCATTCTTTTTCCCTGAACACATTTTGAATTCTGCGGATTGCATGTGAGTTCCAGTTCTGTGCACGGGCACTTTGATATTACATAGGCAACTGCTTTATTTGCATCAATTGTTGTAAATGGATAACTTGCAACTTCAACTCCGGATAAAGTCGCTGAATTAAAAAATGATGATTTTCCTACGTTTGGTTTTCCTGTCACGCCTATTTCGAGCATTTTATCACATCGAATTCTTCTTTTTCAATATTATGGTATTTAAGACATGGTTCATAATGTTTTTGAATCATATGGAAACTTCACTCTAAAATGCAAATCAAGAAAATGATATTCTAAAACTATTTAAATCAAATTAAAGAAGTTCCTATAATAAAGTATGTTTAGCGATGATTATTAAGTAGTCTTATTAAACGAGGTTTTCAATGTCAAAGCTGTATATAGTGGGGATAGGGCCAGGATCAAAAGAATATTTGACACAAATCGCGGTTAGCACTGTTTCATCTGTTGATGTGGTTATTGGAAGTAAAAGAGCGCTTGATCTCTTTGATATTGAAGTTCAGAAATTTGAACTGAACGCAAAAAACATGAAGGACATGATGAAACGGTCAATCACAATGGTACAGGATGGAAAAAAAGTTGCGATACTTTCAACTGGAGATCCCGGGTTTTCAGGTATTTTAAAGCCAATTCTAGGTTTAAATCCAGATATTGATATTGAAGTTATTCCAGGAATCAGTTCTGTCCAGTTATGCGCTGCAAAACTTAAAATACCATGGGATGAGTCAGATATAGTCACAATGCATGGAAAAGGTATTAATAAAGGAATAATGGATCTTATTGATAATGGTAAACCAACAATAATTCTTCCAAACTTTAAACCCTCAGAACTCGCTGATTTTTTAATTGAAAACGGCGTTAATGAAGGAAGAAAAGTCGCGATTTGTGAGAAACTCAGTTATGATGATGAAAAAATAGTTGAAATGTCTTTAAAGGATATTTTATCTGAAGATTTCAGTTATATGTGTGTTATGGTTGTTTATTAATTTAATTTTAAGAATTTACTTTTTTGGTTAAGATTATATTAGATATCTGTTATTGAGAATAAAAAAAGAAAAGAATTTTTTAATATTTCCCTGTTTTGAATTTAAAAACATATGATGTAGCAAGGTTATTGCCAGCATTGTCTTTTACTGCTGATGCTGGAATGTATACTGTATAATACGAATACCTGGTTCTTTTATAGGTTTTTATGTAAAGTGTGTTTCCTGAAACCCATTTACTTCTGGAAACTGTTCGTCCAAACCTGTTTTTAATTACTACTTTAGACCAGTTGATACTTGTTTTAACATTTTCACTGAATTTAATGGAAATAGTGCCAGTTCTTGAAACCTTTATAGCGCCATTTTTTGGATTTGTTGAAATCAATGTTGGAACAGTTCTATCGATGGTGTAAGTTTGCGTGTAAATAGGAGATTCTTTGCCCTCATCATCCACTCCAATAAATTTCAATGTAGTTGTAGATGATATTGAGATTGGATCTGTATATTCATTACTTTCATTGGTAGGGGTAGTTCCATCTGTAGTGTAATAAATAGTACCATTTTTACTTATTGTTAAAGTAACGATCTTTGGAGTGTTAAATAAGCCTCCAGATGGATTAGATTTAACTGTCGGTATATTAATAACTTTTTTATCTAATGCATCAATAAGGGCGTTTGCATCGGATGTTTTCTTAGCTGCTGAATCTGATATGTAAGTTTCATAAATTATGGTGGGTATTCCTTTATTTGCAATAGGTACAGTTACATATTTTGTACTTGTTGGATTTGGAGGATAGTAAACTGGTAATGGCATTGCACTAATTATTTGATTTGTATATATTTTTGTTATTTCAGTGTTAGAGATTGGATAAAAAAATCTGTAATAGGTGTATCCACTGTTTGAGCCATGATTTTCATGATTATCTACAACTAACATTGGTTTTTCACTTGAAACATCAGGAACTACGAATTGTTGAGCTAATAATTGTCCATTCATCCTACCTGCACTGTAATCATTGGCATTTTGGGTTACATGAACTTTATAAATAACATATCTTTTAGAGAGGTTTTCGGACTTTCCTGCCAAAGCATTAGCAATAGCAGTATGTATTCCATTTTCCTGTGGATGCACGCCGACTATAAGCACTATGGTCTGGTTAGAATTCAGATTTCCGTAAATCTCTTTTTCCACATAGCCATAAGAAGTTCCCCCTAAATAGGTAGCGAAACTGACATTTATTAATGAAAATACCATTAACAGGAATAAAGTCATTCCTAATATCTTTTTCATTTTTTTCCCCTTTTTAGATTTAATAATCAATATTATTTGTTTTCTATTCTATACAGTTTATGATTATCTAAAATACTTAAGTATTTTGATTTCGGGAATTAAAAAATAAATATTATATTTCATGGGTAAACATGATTTTAAATGCTTAAGCTTTATCCTGTTAAACAAAGGCTATATGATTATTTGTTAAAAATGTGTATTCTGAATTATTTTAAATGATTAGTTAAAAATTAACATAACTTAAAATTGAGCATAGATAACTAATTAATCATATAATAATTATATTTTAGAGTTAAAAGAATTTAAATTAGCATGATGAATATAATAAATCAAATAGGACATAATTAAACTATTTAACTGGATTGAAATTTTCATTTTATAAGTTCTTCGTCTTCCTCGTTCCACATTGGATAAACGATACATAGAAATTTTAATTCTTTATTTCCAACATTTTCAATGTATTGTTTTGAATCTGGAGGGATATATATCACCTGGCCTGGCCGAACTTCTTCCTCTTCATCATTTATATGCATAATGCCCTTACCTTCAAGAATGTAGTACACTTCAACTGAATTTTTAAGTTTATGGATAAGTGAAGATTCTCCCACCTTTAAAATCGCATGGGCGATACTGTAATCTATTTCTAAACATCCATTTTCATTTTTAGGATGTAATAACTCACATATGGTAGTTTTATCCAGAGATTTAAAATAATTGCATTTCTTAATGTCTCTTATAATCATATAATCATCCATAATGCCTGTAGTTTATTATAGGAAACATATGGCTTATAAATCTTTCTTATGATAACAATAACTCACTTTATAGTTCAATTGGCAATTATTAAAGAATATTTAAGAAAAAATAGTCTTTTTAATGATTTAAAAAGAAATAATAGAATTAAAATTGTTTATTTTAACTTCCCGGTAATAACCACAATCTCTTCAAAAAAGCATTTCTCACTGGCCGTAATCTCAGCATCAAAACCAAGTTCTTCTAATTTAGCAAGTGTCTTTTCATTATCTGATAGAGAAGACTGAACAAGCTGAACACGGCCATTTGGTTTTAGATGGGCTTTTAATTCATTAAGGAATTGATCTATGGTGTCTCTTCCCCCTGATCCTCCATCCCATGCAGCATTAAGTTCTTCATCAAGCTTTTCATCTTCTCCGGTAGGAAGGTATGGAGTGTTAAATAAAATTAAATCGAATTTTTCATCTTTAACTGGTTCAAAGAGACTTCCTTTCCTTAATTCTACATTGTATGTTCGGTTGGTAATGGTGTTTTTCACAGCACATTGAAGTGCATAATCATTAATATCTGTTGCAACCACGTTTCTTGATCTTTGAGCTGCATAAACTGCTACAAGCCCAGTACCTGTTCCTATCTCGAGTACATCATCGCTTCTTTTGATATCTAAGTTTTCTACAAGTAAAAAAGTGTCTTCAGCAGGTTCATATACCTTCGGATGTTTGTAAATGACCAGTCCTTTGTATTCAAGCATTTTATTTCACCATCTTTGATAATTATTTAATCTTCATTTTTTAAGAATTTAGCTCTTATTTAATTGGCTCGTTATTTTTTAATTATATAATAACAGAATATTAAGTGTATACTCATTCATTAAAAATAATTAATGTAAAATTTTTAAGTTGTATTTAGCAGAATTTCCATTGTCCTTTGTTATTTCAATTTTATCTCCAGCTTCCAATCCTTCCCACCTTATAAAATAATGTTCATGGGCTGATTAGGACCTCTACAAGTGCATGGATAGGATTCTACTTTTACTTCTCTGGAGGAATTCCCATCCTTAAGCTCAAATATGTTCTCTAAATCAGGAAATAATGATAATTTATTTTTAAAACCCTCGAACATGGAATGTTCGGGGCATGTAAAAAATCTCCGATTTTTTACTGTTGCAAAACTGAAGGTTTTGCAAACACCAAACACTGTCAAAAACAAAGTTTTTGACGCAGCAAAAATTGAAAATTTTTGCATGCTTCGTGTTTGAGTGTAAAATAAAATCATTTCCTGCTTCTTTCTTAGATATTTTCCTTGAATAAATAGTTGCCATAGTATCTCCAGTTAAAATTTACCTTCAAAACCATCAATTGCAGCGGGTAGGCATTCAATTACTGATGCAAGTCCTGAATGGTGCAAATTCAAAACTACTGCACCTATAACTTCTTCATGGGTTGCACCTTCTTTTTTAGCCATCATGGCATGCATCTGCACACCTCTTTGATTTCTATTCGCCGTCTGAATGGCAATATTGATTAACTGCTTTGTTTTAGCATCAAGACCTTCTAATGATTTTTGAGCTTCTATAAGGTCATTAAAGCGTGCTGCAACTTCTGGACACTCTTTTTGAAATAATTCATAGGGATTTTGATTCATTTTTTTATCTCCTGATTAAAATTAACAGATCAATTTATTTATTTTTTCACTAATAATTTCAATTCCTCAGAAATTAATATAACATCTTCAGGATCCAGCTTCACAACCCTCTCACTCAATAAATGAGGATCCAATTTTGAAACTATTTCTTTAGCTTCTTTTTTATCCACATCAGCAATTTCATGGAACGAATCCAGTAAAGCATTTCTAACTTTTTTCTTTTTATGCTGGAAAAGCGCCCTTGAAGTCTTGATAAAGAATTCATCAACTTCTGCTTTTTTATTCGGAACTAATTTAATAACAGCAGATGATATTTTTGGTTGGGGAAAAAAACAATGCTTTGAAACTTCAAAAAGGAGTTCAACATCTCCACAAAAGTGTAACATCAGTGATAATCGTGAATAATTAGAATCACCTGGCTTTGCGATCATTCTTTGGGCAAATTCAAGTTGGTACATAAGTATTGCATAATCAAAGTCATATTTCAGCAGTTTAAAAGTAATTGGCGATGAAATTTTGTAGGGCAGATTGGATACAACCTTGTTAAATTCTGGAAAGTCAATTTTAGTCGCATCAGCAGCTAACACAGCTACATTCGAGATATCAAGGTTTTCAAGCCTTTTTTCTAAAATAGCAGCAATTTTCTGGTCCTGCTCTATGGCTATCACTTTCTTTGCTTTCTTAGAAAGTGGAATTGTAAGAGTCCCAATACCTGCCCCAATCTCCAGTATAACATCATCAGGAGATATCTCTGAGTATTCAATGATTTTGGCGAGTATATTAGAATCTACCAAGTAATTTTGCCCTTTTCGTTTATCTAGTCTTATATTATTCTCTTTCAGTATTTTTAGGGTTTCTCTACTTAACATCAGATTACCTGAAAGAATTTTAGTTTTTAGACATATAAAAAAAATAGTAGTTTATAAAATAAAGAAATAATGTGGAAATTGGAGATTAATACCTCTTTGCAGGAGGCCTTGTAAATAATACATACTTCCGTTTTCCTTTTTTATCCTTTGCCGCGTCAAGTTCCAGTAGTATTCTCTTTGAAATGAGTTTTACAGGGTCAGCAAGCATAGGGACCCGTTTTTTAACATCTTCATAATTTTCAAAGGGCTTTTCTTTCCTTGCCTTTATAATGTCCCACATGTGCTTTTTACCAATTCCAGGAAGGAGTTCAAGCTGATGTAATCTGGTTGAAATAGGGCCGGCTTCATTGAAAAACTCGATAAACTTATCCTCTTTTGCTTTAATAATTTCTTCTATGACATAGTTTAATTCAACCTTAGCGGTAGCTGTGAGATCATCATATTTAAGTCTTCTATTTACCCGGGATATTTCCTCCCGCTTTCCTGAACCTATATAAACTTTCTGATGAATATCCAGCGACACATTCTCTTTTGGAATAAGTTCAAGTAGAGTAAATTCTTCTTTACCTATTGCCTGCGCTACAGGCTTTCTTTTATATGTGGGTATACCTTCTTTAACATATCCTAAAGGAAGATAATCCAAAATGATTGCATATTCTTCCATTTAATCACATCTATGATGTTATTATTTTAATATTTTATTATTTCTCTTCAATGAAGATTTATATTAATAAACCTGATTAAAATCAGATTATAAATATTGCATGAATCCCTATTTCCAGTATATTTTATCTGTATCTGTTCACTATTTCTAGTATCTTCTCCAAATCTTCAGTTTTATATGAGCCCCTTTCTTTTGCAAATAGAAGCCTTAGATCTGCAAGATCTTCAGGCATTACATCTGCAATTTTAATAGCTTGAGTTTTTTTGACTAATTCTTCAAGTTCTTCAACCAGTTTTTTTGCATCATCTGCATCCAGCTTTGAAAACTTTACTACATGATCGAGAGCTAGGTTTTGCTCATAAGTGAGTTCATGAGTTTCTGCAAGGTCTTCGAGCATCTTTTTAACTTCTGCAGTGGTGATAGGGTCAGTATCAATAACTTTTTTCCCAATCATTATCATCACTCTTGCATTTTAAGATGTTCAGGCCTTATAATTAATTTTTTAGCTTTATTACCATCATTTATTTCTACGATATATGCCCTACCTCTTTTATCCGCAACTCTACCTGTTTTACCATGGAAACGAGGATGTGGCTGACCTTTCTGAACACTAGGGTCAATTATAATATGAACGAGAGCGTTTTCATCAAAAGTCTGTATTTTTTTTGTTATTGGATTTGCTCTGCTTACTCTTAAGCTCTTTTTAAGTTTATAGCGTGTCTTACTTCTATAACCTCTTGATCTTGTTACCATTCTTAAACCTCCATAATAATATTATCTAATTAAAATGACCGTTAAGTCAAATTTTATGATTTTAAAATATTTAGCATAGTTGCTACTTTTTATTATTTGATTCAAAGAAAGCATTGTAAAATTCGATTATGAAATTAAGTCTTTAAATCTGATCATGTTGAATAATATGCTACTATGTAAATATATGCTAAAACCCTATTTATACTAAACTTTTCTATTTTAGGTTTTATTAAATTTAAACCTTATGAATTAATATGTTGTTCAACTTTTAAATATTAATCTCTAATTTAGATATTAACCTCTAAAACATCAAGCTGTACACATAACGCTTTTTTACCTAAAATTTCAGCTACACTTGGGCTTGTTCTTCCCTCATCACTACTTATGAGTTCTTTAATATATAATCCGCCTTCACATTCAACTATCATCTCGAATCTGGAAGGATTAATTATTTTAGTTCTTATCTCTCTGACTTTACGTGTCCTTATTTTATCTGCACGCCTATGGGACACTCTTATAGGTGTACGTTGATTAATAATGTCTAAAAAGCTTAATTTATCTAATTCTTCTTCTTTAATCTGATCTTCAGTTTCTACAATAGCTCTATAAACTTTGTATGTATCTGTAGATGAGTTTTTTATCATACCCTTCCTTTTTCTTCCAGTGGGTTTCAGATCTGTGACTTCTACTTTTCCATGGGCATGTTCATTAATTTTACTCTGGAGATTTTTTAGATCAAAATTTCTAATTCTGGGCTCTTTTATCTCAAGTACAAATGGCCTTCCATTTCCAAGCATTTTAACGTCTATATCCTCCCGTCCCGCTCCATGGAATTTTGAATCATTTCCTCTAAATAACTGGAGGGGAATAGCTGAAATCAGCTCTTCAACTGATTCAGGATACATTTTACCAGTATAATCACAACCTGGACATCCTTTACCTCTACACTTCTTACAGGGCCATTTTGTCTGAGGTATTCCCCTAATAAGCTTTCTATAGCGCCCTTCTATGAAGATAGGATTTATTTGAATGGCTATTTTATCTTTTACAAGGTCAACCATTATCACTATATCTGGATAATCAAAATCCACTTCCTTTTGGAGTTCCAGTGATAATATTTTCCCTATTTCTCTGTTTATCTCTTTTTTAATGCTTTCAACATCTAATTCCAGGGATTTTTGAATTTCTTCTTCTTTAACCAGTATTTCAGGTAAAACACGACACCCAATAAGGAATGTTTCAAATTCAATTTCTTCTTCCTTTAATTTGCTTATTATCTTTTCTATAACTCCATTTTTAACGTCATCAAATATATTTCCACATATATAACATGAATCCGTATTTAGAGCGCTGTAATTCTCATCAGATAGAATTTGCCTTACGTATTCGCCCCTGTATTTGTTATCTTCACCTTCCACTATTTTAGAGAATTTTCTGCCTAAACAATGATTGCAAAGTTTCCAGTCTGTAATTTCCATAAGTTTAAGTGCTTTTTCAGTAATTTGAGATTCCATCTATATCATCCTTAAAAATGTAAAAAATTGATTGTTTTTAGTTAAAAAAAGAGAGGTAATAATTAATTTTACCGCATCATCTGTCTCATCATCTGTCCCAGTGGACCGCCCATTTTCCGTTTACCAAAACCTTTCATGGCTTTTTTGGTAACATTATAGTATTTGAGCAGCTCTTTGACATCCTCATTCCGCATACCTGATCCCTTTGCAATCCTTTTTACCCGGGATTGCTTTATAACTTCGGGATGTGTGAGCTCATATTCTGTCATGGAGTCCATCATGATTTTATATCTGCCCAGTTTCTCTTCTGTCACCTGAGAAGCGTTTTTAGGGAGTTTTCCACCCATTCCCGGAATCATATTCATAACCTGCTGCATCGGCCCCATTTTATTCATCATTTCAAATTGAGAATACATTTCTTTAAGGGTAAATTTACCACTTAACATGGCTTCCATTGCATCTGCATCTACATCCTCTTCTGCAATCTCTTCTGCCTTTTCAATAAGAGATTTAATGTCACCCATTCCAAGGAGTCTTGAAATAAACCTTTCAGGATCAAACGCCTCAAAATCATCGACTCTTTCACCGGTACCAATGAACTTGATGGGAGCACCAATTTCTGAAACAGCAGATAATGCTCCACCACCTTTTGCAGAACCATCAAGCTTTGTTATAATAATAGAACCCACATCAGTTGCTTTATTAAATGCCTGGGCCTGATCTTTCGCCTGCTGACCTATAGTACCATCAATAACCAGTATAACTTCATTAGGCTCTACAATCGAAGATATTTGTTCCATCTCATCAAGAAGGTCCTTCTCCTCTTTGTGACGTCCAGCAGTATCTATAATTATTAAATCCTGCTTTTTAAACTCTGCAAGACCTTTTCTTGCAAGATCAAGGGCATCCTTATTTTCTGGATCACCGTATAAAGGTACATTCATACCTTCAGTTAACTGCCTGAGCTGTTCATACGCGGCAGGCCTCCAGGTGTCTGTGCTAATAACAGCAGGGTTGAAACCTTTTTTCTGGAGATATTTTGCAAGTTTACCAATAGTAGTAGTTTTACCGCTACCCTGTAGACCTACAAACAGTATTTTATAAGGTTTAGTGTCAATTTCAACCTCTTCGGCTTTTTTACCTATAAGATTTACCAGTTCTTCATAAACTATGGTTATAATATATTCTCTGGGTGTAATTCCTTTAGGGGGTTCTTCTTTAAGTGCCCTCTCTTCTATTGTTTTTGATAAATTTAAAACAAGCTTAATATTAACATCTGATTGGATTAAAGCCCTTTGTATATCCTTTATAACCTCTTTAACTACTTCTTCATCGATTATGGGCATACCGGCTAATTTTTTCATTGTTTTAGTCAAGTTTTTACCTAAGTTGCCTAACATGATCTGCCTCGATAAATTTTATAAAAATAATTTGAAAATCAATATCAAATACTATTATTAAATATACTTCTTGTTATAAAAATATCTTTGTATCATTTATGATTTTAGTTGAAGATGGATCCATTTTTAAGTTAAAATATGTTTTTATATCAAATTTTAAGGGAATGATAAAATGCTGGACATACTTAAAAAAACACTAATAGAATCGCCTGTAGTAAAAAAAGGCGAATACGACTATTTTATACATCCAATAACTGATGGCATTATGCTTGTTGAGCCTGATCTTTTAAGGGAAGTATCTAATGCCATTAAAGAGGTTGCAGATTTAAAAGTTGATAAAATTGTCTGTATGGAAGCCATGGGAATCCATATCGCTACTGCACTCTCCCTTGAAACAAATATTCCATTTGTAGTTGTCAGAAAACGCTGTTATGGTCTGAATAATGAAGTTGCAGTTCACCAAGTTACAGGGTACAGTGAATGCGAACTCTATATCAACGGGATTAGAAAAGGAGACAGAATACTGGTAGTTGATGATGTTGTAAGTACAGGTGGAACTATGATGGCAGTTCTAAATGCTTTAGAGAGCTCTGGAGTTGAAATTGCAGATATCGTCGCCGTTGTGGAAAAGGGAGATGGAAAAGCCAGGATTAAAAAAGAAACAGGACACGAAGTTAAAACCCTCATAAAAGTGGATGTAGTGGACGGAAAAGTGGTTATAAAAGATAGCGTGCTCTAATTAAAAAATAGATAGTGTGTGATAATGCTTAATTATGATTTCAGGCTTGATGAAGTTATTGGAAAAATAAAGGAAATGAATGCGAAAGCTGTTGGAATACAGTTTCCTGAAGGTCTTAAAATTCATGCAACCAATGTTGCAGAAAAAATAGAAAATGAAACTGATGCATTGGTGCTTATTGCAGGAGATCCCTGTTATGGTGCATGCGACGTTTCAGATACTCATATGGAAGGTCTTGTTGATTTAATAGTGCATTTTGGGCATATTGAATTTCCAATCCATTATAAAGTACCTGTTCTTTTTATTGAGGCATACTCAAAAATTGATGTAATGAATGCAGTTAAAAATAGTCTTGAATTACTTAAAGACTATAAAAAAATTGGCCTTGTAACTACAATTCAGCATTTAAACCTCATTACCCAGATAAAAGATTTATTAATTGAAAATGAAAAAGAAGTGCTAATGAAGGAAGGCGCAGGGACAAAAGAAGGCCAGGTACTTGGCTGCAACTTCTCAGCAATAAAAGATATCGATGCAGATGCATTTTTATATGTTGGAAGCGGAAATTTCCATGCCCTTGGAATAACACTTTTTACAGAAAAGCCCGTTTTTATAGCAGACCCCTATATTAACGAGGTAAGGACTATCGATGAATTTAAGGATAAAATACTTAGGACACGGTTTGCAAAGATAATAAAAGCTGAAGAAGCAAACAAATTCGGCATTGTTGTATCATCAAAAAGAGGTCAATTCAGATTAGACCTTGCCAGGAAAATAAAGGACATGTTAGAAGAAGAAAATAAGGAAGCATTCATAATAATGCTCGATAACATTTCTCCAGATCTATTACTTCCATATATGGATTTAGATGCATTTGTTATAACCGCATGTCCGCGTGTAGCCATAGATGATGCTAATATGTATAAAAAGCCCCTTCTGACTCCAAAAGAACTGGAAATTGTTCTGGGTAAAAGGAAATGGGAAGATTATAAAATAGATGAAATTCAACATATAAATGAAAACTATTAATATAACATAACATTGATATTTGTTCATTAAATATAATTTTCAAAAAACAAACAAAGGAAAATAAAGAATTTTTACTTGTTTTAAATGAGGTGAATTAATGAAAGCTAAATCAGGAGATTTTGTTTTACCTGGCGACGTTTTAGGGGTCACTGAAGAATTTGTTCCATCAGAATGGACCTATGAAGAGGAAGGGAAGATAAAATCACTGGTCGTTGGAACAGTTTCCATTGACGAAAGGAATAAAAAAATAGCCATAGTCCCTAAAACAGGCACTCCACCACTTTTAGAGGTTGGAAAGCTCATAGTTGGGGAAGTAACAGATGTAAGAGGCCAGAGAGTTTCAGTAAAAATAAATAAGATTAAAGGAGAAGAGAGAGACCTTGTAACATCATTTGTTGGAGGTATACATATCTCACAGGCACAAAAAGGTTACCTGGCTAAATTAAGCGAGGCCTTTAGAATAGGAGATATAGTCCAGGGAAAGGTTACAAAAATTATAGGACTCGATAACGTTGATCTTACAACTGCAGATGAGGATATGGGTGTTTTAAAGGCAATGTGCACAAATTGCAGGCACTATATGGTAAAAATAGGTAAGAATGAAGTGCAATGCCTGAACTGCGGTAGAAAAGAAAAAAGAAAACTTTCTGAAAATTATGAGGGTTAAATCCCTTAATTTCTTTTTATTTTAACTCTTTTTTTGCTATTCACGGGTTTGGATTAGATTTTACATAGATAATGATTGGAAAAAATCCATCTTCTAACAAATATTAATAATACTATCAAAATTAACACTAATACTATAAATTTTTACTTTATAATTTAAAATCACTGTTTTTGTATATTAATATCTTTATTATAATTGCTTTCTACTTTATTTACCTATATTTTATTGTTTATTTAGAAAAGGAGTATTAGGGATATGCTCTATTTATATTTTATAATATTTTGGATGGCGTTCATAATTGAAATGATTATAGGATTCTTTTATGATAAAAAAACATCCTGAAAAGAATTTATTAAAAAATTGCATTTAATTGATTTATTAGCAATTTTATCTATGCTTATGAGCATAATGGAGCATATGAGCATATATTAACTATTTTTTTAGTTTATAATTTATTTTATGCATATATTAACAAATATTATAGAAATTTATAATTTTTTGTTTTATTATCCTGTAATTTAATGTTTAAAGTTATTTATATTTCATAATAAAATATAATACTAAATCTTAACTGTATTATTTTAGTAAAATATTAATATAAGTTATAAATAACAATTTTTTTATATAATAAGTAATACTATAGAATAATTTAGATAATATAGGTTTAATTTAATCTAAATTAACTTTTAGAGGTGTATAATAAACTTAAATTTCAAATAATATTCAGAAATTAAATTAATAAATTTAAAGGAGGTGAAAAAATAAGAAAACAGAAGATTACCAGTAAAATCAAGTTTTTTATTCCCATAATGCTTATAATGTCAGTTTTATTTTTTTGTATGGGTACTATCTCTGCTAATGAAGTTTATGTAAATATTACTGGAAACGATGATACTGGAGATGGTAGTGCAGGGAATCCATATTTCACCATACAGAAAGGTATAAGTTCAATTCAAGATAATGGAACACTAAAAATTGGTAACGGAATATATGGCGGAGTAAACAACACTAACATAACTATCGATAGGAACATGAGCATTATTGGTGAAAGCCAGGCTGGAACCATTTTAGACGGGGAAAATCTTAGCAGAATATTTTTTATTCAATCTGGAGTGAATGTCAGTATATGTAATTTAACATTCATTAATGGAAACAACACCGGTGGTGGAGCCATTCAAAATAATGGTACTTTAACTGTAAATAACTGTAAATTCACTAGCAATACTGCAGGTTGGAATGGTACAAATACAAATTTTGGTGGAGCTATTAATAATCAAGGAACTTTAACTGTGAATAACAGCATGTTCAATAACAACGATGCACGTGTAGGGGGAGCTATTTATAATTCTCCAGATGCTACCTTGAACGTGAATAACAGCGTATTCACCAATAATGCGGGGAAACTAGGGGGGGCTATTTATAATCATGGTACCTCATTTGTAAAAAGCAGCACTTTCACAAATAACACTGCACAGAGGGGCGGCGCCATCTTCAACTTAAATTACGATCAATTGTTAAATATTGATAACTGCGTATTCACCGACAACAACGCCACATATAATTATGGCGGAGCAATTTACAACAACGAAGGTAATGTGACTGTAACCGGCAGTAATTTCACAAACAACAGTGCACCTGAAAGGGGTGGAGCAGTCTACAACATGGATATTTTGAATGTGATGGGCTGTACATTCATAAATAACACTGCAAATAACGGCGGTGCTATCTATAGCCGTCTGGGTACATTAACTGTTACAAACAGCACTTTCACTGATAACAGCGCCATTTCTGGCGGTGCTATCTACAATACTCGTACATTAACTGTTACAAACAGCACTTTCACAACTAACTCGGCAGAGGAAGGCGGTTCTATCTACAATACTGGTGATTTGGCCATTTCAGGAAGCACATTTACAGGTAACACTGCAGATTATGGTGGGGCCATCCTGAATGATGGTACTCTGAATATATCCAGTAACAGCATATTCAACAACAACATTGCACAGTGGTATGGTGGGGCCATCTGCAATGGTGGTACTTTAAATATTTCAGATAGTACATTCACAGGCAATTCCGTACAAATTTTAAATTGGAGTGCAGGTGGAGCTATCTACAATTACGGTAGTTTAATCATATCTGGCAGTAAGTTCACAGACAACACTTCACAGGGTGCCGGTGGGGCCATCTGCAATCAGGGTAATGGTTTGGCCATTTCAGGAATCATGTTTACAGGTAACAATGCACGTGGTGATGGTGGAGCTATCTACAACTATGATAGTATTTTAATAGTGACTAACTCTACATTCATAAATAACACTGCACAGGCGGGTGGAGCCATCTGGAATTATGGCGGTGATATTACTTCAAGGATCATTAAATTCAACCGTATTATTGGAAACAACCCAGATAACAGTGAAATTTACTGTGAATATGGAACAATGGATGCCACACTCAACTGGTGGGGTTCAAATTCAAGTCCTGCCGGAAAAATATCAACCGGAACTCGAGGAATTGTGCTTTTTGATCCATGGATTGTACTAACCATCACTGCAAACCCTACAACTATCAATAACGGCGGCATTTCACAAATTACAGCAGATTTACTGCATGATTCAGACGGTATTTACCATAACCCTTCAGATGGACACGTACCAGACATACCAGTAACATTGACCATACTCTGGGGAAGTTTTGAAAATCCTGCAATCAATCATTCAATCACATTAAACACCATAGGAGGCATTATTACAGCTATTTTCTATGCAAATGAAGGAGCAGTTAATCCATTATTCAATCCGGTTAGAATCAATGCCACTGCCGATGGTTATACAACAAATAATGCCGAATCTGCTTATATTACAATCAACAAAGCTGCAGACCTGTACATCAAAATAACAAGCGATAAAAAGAACCCTAAAGTAGGCGAAACATTCACAATAACCTACAAGCTCGGAAACAAAGGACCTGATGCAGCAGAGAATGTTACAATAACAATACCATTACCACAAAGCTTTGAATTAATCAGTATTAGCGGTGATGGTAACTGGACTTACAATGCAGCAACAAGAACAATAACATGGACTCTAGAAAATGTTCCAAAAGGAGATCCATACCTTTACATCTCAGGTAAGTTAATCAGGGCTGGAACTTATATATTTAGTTCATCTATCTCTTCAGAGACTTACAATATTAACAGTCAAGGTGTAACTCCGTTAACAATCAATGCAGCATCAGAAGCTAAAGCAGCGACTGAAACAGTAAGAATGCAGGAAACAGGATTACCAGTAAGCTATTTAACACTGGCTATTTTAAGTTTGTTCAGCGGATTTTTAGTATCAAAAAGAAAATAAATCCTCTTATTTTATTTTTTTTAGAATTATCTCCAATTCCTTTGATATTCGATATGCTAATTCTAATACCAGTATAAACATCTAATGTGTAATGCTGGAAAATTACCAATGCAACATTAATAATTAATGAAAAACAGTATTCATATGGTGATAATATGAAAGTTAAATACGCTACCATGATAGTTAAGGATATGGATGAGTCAATTAAATTCTATAGGGATGTTATGGGGTTTGAAATAGACAGTCAATACGATCTCGGACCAGCAGGAGAAATCACATTACTTAAAGGTGAAGGAGAAACTATGGTAGAAATCATTAAAAATCCAGTTGATGAACCGGGGCTATTTTCAATAGGAATGGATGTTGAAAACATAAACGATACAATCAAAGAACTTAAAGCAAAAGGTGCTAAAGTCACAATGGAACCCACACAGATAACAGTTGGACATCTTGCATTTATAGAAGACCCAAATGGAGTCCGAATAGCGTTAATTCAACACAATTAATCCTTACTGCATATCCACTGTAAAAATAAGCTCTTTTTTAATTATACCAGCACCCCTCATATATCACTAATTTCAGACCAATTTGAACTCCTTTTTCCTCAAATTTATTATTTTTAAATGTTTGTTAGAGAATCATTATGCTTATATGTCTATTATTTTGATCATATTGCAGGAATAGGCCGATAATTACGCTAAAAATGAATATAAAAGGTTATACTGGGTATAGGAGATTATTTGCCTAAATAGATATCGATATATTTAATGGGTAAATTATTTTGTAAAAATAATTAAAGGTATAAAAAATAAGTGCTTGATGTAAAATTTTCTTAATATAAATCTAAACCTTAATATATGATTTCATATTATACTTACTAAATGATATAAAAAGTGGAGTATAATATACTATTTTTAACATGATATTTACGAACTTATCAGTAAAAAAGCTAGGTAAAATGAAAGATTTTAACACTTTATGAGGGATAAAATGAAGATTTTAAAGAATACTAAGACTGAACTTGAAATTGAGATTACAGGCGAAACTCATTCATTATGCAACGCATTAAGAAAAACAATAATGGAAGATAAAAGCGTGGAATCAGCCGCATACGTGATAGACCATCCAATTGTAGGGGAGCCTGTATTGTATATTAAGGGTAAAAACCCAAAAAAATCGCTTCAAAAAGCTGCAGAAACATTAATGTCACAATGTAATGAATTTAAAGGCCTAATAGAGGCTTCAGAAAAATAATTAATATTTTTGCCCATTAATTTTTAAGATGAAAAATAAAAAATTCAGGAAAATCAAGCAGGAAATAAGGATTTTAGGCATTGACGATGCCCCATTCCCTCCACATACTCAGAATAAGGTAATGCTGATTGGCACTGTTTTTAGGGGAGGAACATGGCTTGATGGAGTCCTCAGGACTTATATTTCAGGCGATGGGAACGATTCAACTGCAGAAATCATCAATATGGTAAATAACACCAGACATAAAGACCAGATCGGAGTCATCATGCTTGATGGGATTACTTTTGGTGGATTTAACGTTGCTAATGTAAGGGAAATCTTTGAAAAAACAGAAATTCCGGTCATCGTTATTATGAGGAAATTCCCCGACTTCGATAAAATTAAAAGAGCTCTTTTGAGGTTTGAAGACTATGAAAAGAGATGGAATTACATTCTAAACGCAGGTAAAGTTTATAAAATCCAGAATAAAGAACCGATATATATCCAGATATGTGGAATCGATTTAGAAGATGCAGAAGAAATTGTGAGCCTTTCCACAACAAGGAGCGCGATACCTGAGCCAATAAGGGCCGCTCATTTAATAGCCGCAGGGGTGGAGACTGGAGAATCTAAAGGAAGCGCTTAATTTATTTTAATGAACCAGGAGAGTTTAAATTGCATGAAAATCCTTCTTTAACCGTAGATGCAGTAATAATCTGTGAAAATAACGAAATAGCACTGATTAAACGAAAAAATGATCCCTACAAGGATTCATGGGCATTACCCGGAGGATTTGTTGAATACGGCGAAACTGTAGAATCAGCAGTTTTAAGAGAGGTAAAAGAAGAAACCGGCCTTGAAGTTGACTTGGTAACAATGGTGGGTGTTTACTCTGATCCAGATCGAGATCCAAGAGGGCACACAGTTACAATATGTTATCTTGCAAAAAAAGTTGGAGGAAACTTGAAAGCAGATACAGATGCTTCCAAAGCAAACTGTTTCAAAAAGGATGAAATTTCAGGGTTAAAACTTGCATTTGACCATGATTTTATTTTAAAAGATGCATTTAAACTCTTAGAAAACGAAAATGAAGTTTTAATTTAAAATGAAATTTTTGAATTAATGACTGCCAAATCAGACAAAATTTATAAGTATTAAGAAACAATTTTTTTAAAATTACAATTAATTATCATTATTTATCAAATAGATAACTCAACTCACTATTATCAATATAGATCAGGGAGGATTTTAATGGAATTCTGTCCAAAATGTGGAACTGTTATGTTTCCCAAAAATAACCGTTTTAAGTGCAAATGCGGATATGAAAAGGAAATAACCAAAGAAGAAAAAAGTAAGTATGAGGTCTCTGAAAAGGTATCAGCAAAAGAAAATATAATAATTAGAGGAGAAAATGTAAAAACATTGCCAACAACTCGTGCTATATGTCCCAAGTGTAAGAATAAAGAAGCTTTCTGGTGGCTTCAGCAGACAAGAAGGGCTGATGAATCTGAAACAAGATTTTTAAGATGTACAAAATGCGGACATACATGGCGTGAATATGATTAGTCTATTAAATCCTTTATAAGGAGAATATAGCATGAAAGATGTTTCAAATAATAAAAAATCAGATGAAAAAGTAGAAAAGAAAGGTTCTACAATTTCATCTACCAAAAATTTCATTAAAAAATTGGATTTTAGTCAGGGTCTTGAATCTGAAAAAAAGGATTCAGAAAAACCTGGGGATTCTGAAGCAGAAACTAAGGATTCTAAGCATGAATCCGCATTACCTGCTGTTGAGGATATTTTAAAACTTTTGAAAGTTAAGGATATTGAATCTGGAAAAAATAAATTAAAAATTATAATTGGTATTGCTGCTGGTTCAATACTCATATTGGGCGGCATATTTTTTATGATGGGCTCTGTTGAAACTGTTGCTGATAATGTTATCTTTGGTGAAAAGGCCGTATTTTCAGTATTTTTGATTTTACTTGGTATTCTTATAATTGCGAGTGTTTTGGCGCAGAAATTTCTTAATAAATCATTTTTTAAGGGAATAAATAAGGAAATTGAGTCGGATAAGGAAGCGTCTTCTAATCCAAATAAAAAGAATTAGAAGATAATAGTATAAATAGAAATAATATAATAAGATTATTAGGATAGTCTTTTTGAAGGAGGATGAAAATGTTTAAAGCAGTTCTAAGCGATTCGAATATCTTAAAAACCAGTTTTGATGCAATATCTTCTATTGTGGATGAAGTGCAGATGCAGGCAGATAGCGAAGGTCTAAGACTTGACGCACTTGATAGATCTCACATCACATTTGTCCATCTTGAACTCAAACCAGGATTATTTGATGAATTTACCATAGATGAGCCTTTAAAAATTAATGTGGATACAGAAGAGCTTATGAAGGTCTTAAAAAGGGCAAAAAGTGATGATATTGTTGAACTTTCAGTGGATGAAGGAAATCTTATTATCGTATTTGAAGGAGAAGCACGCCGTAGATTCAAAATACGACTTATAGACATTGAATATGAAGCGCCAAGCCCACCAGATCTTGAATATCCAACTGAATTTGAAGTTCCTTTTATCCTCCTTAAAAATTCCATTCAGGACATCGAGATAGTATCAGATAAGATAGTGTTAATGGTGGATTCAGATAAATTCATTGCAGAGGCAGAAGGTGAGTTTGGAGATGCAAAAATTGAGTACCTCCATGGGGAGAAAATAGATACCAATGCAAAATCCATATTTTCACTTGAAAAGATCAAAGAGATGCTTAAGGCAGATAAATTCTCAGATATCATCGTTTTAAAGCTTGGAAACGACATGCCTCTAAATCTATCATTAAAGATGGTTTCTGATGAAGGAGAGCTCAGTTTCTTATTAGCGCCACGTATAGAAAGCGAAGAATAGATGGAATTCATTCAAAAAGTGGATTAACAATAAAAAACAAAATATAATATAGTAATTTTTAAAGTGAGGAATTGAGGTTGGATGAGTTTTTCCAGAGATTAAGGGAAATCCAAAAAAAAGAGCGTAATATAAGCGGGTTAGCTAATGTTGGAGATAATTTTTATAAGGATGTTTATAATTATTTAGACAGACTTATGCTGAAAGTAGGTAATAATCCCTTTTCTTTAGACTCATATCTTCTTCGTGATGCTCGCAGAATAGCGGCAGAGATATGTGAAAGACGGGAACATAAAATAGCAAACAGTGCAATTTTAAATATTCAAAGAACAAACGGACTGTTTAATGATAACTCAGAAAAAAATGGATTGAACGCTCCGACCGCTCCACCAGAAAACCTAACTCCCGAGGAGGAAAATCTTTACTATTCAATAACTAAATCTCTTATTAAATATAGAAATGAGATGATTCCTCAATTAAAATCTCTTAAAAATAAAGAAGATAAAGTTACTAACATAGAAAAGCAGCAGAAGTCCAGTTTATC
The DNA here is from genome assembly GCA_030017655.1 of Methanobacterium sp. NCBI lineage: Archaea > Methanobacteriati > Methanobacteriota > Methanobacteria > Methanobacteriales > Methanobacteriaceae > Methanobacterium > Methanobacterium sp. The sequence goes on from JASEIM010000013.1 coordinate 27,967, forward strand.
ATTATCTAAAGGGAAAAATAAAGGCAATGCAAAAAAATCATTATCCATTGGAATTGAACATGATATAGAAAGTTTTCAGGCATATGAACAACCCGAACCACTTATTGAAGATATTCAAAGTCCTGAAAAAGAAGTTCCATCTGCCAGTAAAGATAAAAAAGATCACTTAAGAACAGTCATGGCTCTTGAATCACTTCCATCTATAATGGGAGTGGATAATAAAATTTACGGTCCTTTATCTCCTCAAGATGTAATAACAATGCCCGAACCAAATGCAATGATATTAATAAATAATAATAAGGGTAGGTTTATTGAAAAATATAAAAAAATTTCATATAAATAGATATAATAATATTTATTATGGCTTTTATGGAAATAAGACCACAATACGGCTTTTAAATGTCTTAATTTTATTCTTTAAAGAATCAGTGGTACTATACAAATATATAAATAGAGAATTGAAAATAAATATTCAAGATATTTATTAAATATTAAACTTGTGAAGATCTTTGATTTTCAATGTTTGTGAAACTTTGTTTCACAACTGTAAAAAATCTTTGATTTTCACATGCCGCAGAATTTCTCAAAATCTATGATTTTGGAGCACAAAAAACCATAGGTTTTTTGTATGTTTCAATTTTGCTGGCTTTTTATTTGAATCTAGTTCAATATCCATAATTCTAATGAATTAATTTATTCATTTTTATAACTAAGAGGTGATTATCAATGAAAATTCCAAAAGAAAGAAAAACATACTGTCCAAGTTGTAAAAAACATACCGCTCATGAAGTACTCGAATCTAAAAGAAGAAAGGCAAGCGAACTGAAATGGGGACAACGCCAATTCAGACGAGTTACAAGTGGATACAGGGGTTATCCAAGACCTCTTCCATCTGGAAATAAGCCAGTTAAAAAACTGGATCTCAGATATAAATGTAAAGAATGTGGAAAGTCCCACATAAAAAGATCCTCATTTAGAGCAGGAAAAGTTGAATTTGTAAGTTAGGTGATGTTAATGGCAGTTATTGGGACTCATAGAAGTAATTTTTTAAGGGTAAAATGTTTAGACTGTGGAAATCAACAAACAGTATTTGATCATGCTGCATCAAATGTCCAGTGTATCATATGTGGAAAAACACTGGTAAAGCCAAAGGGCGGTAAATCTAAGATCGTGGCTCAAATTATAGAAGTCCTTGATTAAATTATTAAGGCAGTTCAGGTGTTCTAATGGTAAGAATGAGAAAAGAATGGCCAGACGAAGGAGATCTTGTAGTAGGAACCGTACATAAAGTTTTAGGTTACGGTGCATTCGCTGCTCTTGAAGAATATGAAGGAAAAGAAGCATTTATTCATATTTCTGAAGTCTCTTCTGGATGGGTAAAAAATATTCGAGATTATGTAAGGGAAAATCAGAAGATAGTTGCAAGAGTACTGCGGGTGAATCCGAAAAAAGGTCATGTCGACGTTTCAATGAAAAGAATAAGGGAAGATCAGAGGACAAGGAAAATTCAACAGTGGAAAATAGAGCAAAAAGCCGAAAAATTGCTTGAAATATCTGCTGAAGCAATTGGAAAAGACCTTGATACTGCATATGATGAAATAGGCTATAAGATTATAGATGAGTTTGGTGATCTTTACGAGGCGTTTGAAACAGCAGCAGAAGAAGGTGAAGAAGCCCTTATAAGTAGAGATATAGATGGAGAGTGGGCTAAAACAATTACAGAAGTAGCTCAAAAGAATATTTCTCCTCCTGAGGTTCAAATAACAGGATATATAGATTTAAAATCATATGCACCAAACGGTGTTGAAGTGATAAAGAAAGCATTAGGGTCTGTTGAAGAAGAAAATATACAGGTGCAGTGCGTTGGGGCACCAAGATACAGATTAATAGTCAAATCCTCTGATTACATAACTGCTGAAAGCTTACTTAAAGAAGCAGCAGAAAATTGTATTAAAGTTGTTCTGGAAGAAGGTGGGGAAGGAAATTTCCAGCGTGAACTGGAAAAAACATAAATAGACTGCAGGTCTTCTAATGAAGATGAAAATGAAAAGATGCAGATCCTGCGGGGAATACACCCTTAAAAATAAATGTCCCTACTGTGATGGGGAAGTAGGAGTAATATATCCTGCTAAGTATTCTCCTGAGGATAAATATGGAAAATATAGAAGAATCCTTAAAAAACAACAGCTTAAAAATAAAGAGGAGTGATTAGATGGATAAAACTTATATTAATATAATTAAAGAAGTGGATCTTAAAGAACCCGCATTTATTGAGGCACTTCCTGGAATTGGGCATGTTGGAAAACTTGTTGCAGAACATATAATCCATGAACTTGAAGCAGAGAAGTTTGCAGAACTATACTCGCCATCATTCCCTCCACAAGTATTTGTTAATGAAGATGGAACCATAGAGCCCATGAAAAACGAATTTTATGCTCTTAAAGGCAATAATGGACAGGATTATATAATCCTTGTAGGAAATACTCAGGGATTAAGTCCAGAAGGCCAATATGAAGTATGTGGAATGATCCTTGATTTTGTCGAAAAATACGGCGTAAAACAGATGTACACCCTTGGGGGCCTTGGAACTGGACAACCAATAGAAAAATCAAAGGTTTTCGGAGCAGCAACAACAACAGAACTCGCCGAAATACTAAAAGAAAATGATGTAACTCTTAGATCTGCCGACGGTGGAATAATAGGAGCTTCAGGCCTTCTTTTAGGAATGGGAATGCTTCGAGGAATGAAAGGAGTCTGCCTCATGGGGGAAACACCAGGATACTTCATAGATGCTGAAGCATCAAAAGCGGTTTTAAAAGTTCTGCTTGATCTTTTGGGCATGGAAGTAGATGTGGCAAAATTAGAAGAAAGAGCAGAAGAAACCCGGAAAATGATATCCAAAGCCCAGCAAATGGAGCGAGAAATGGCTGAAAGAATGCATATAGCTCCTGGCGAAGAAGATTTAAGATATATCGGGTAAATGGCTTATTTTTTTAACCCGATTATACATTTATTTTTTATGGGTTTATCATGATAATAAGATCAGATCTTCATATTCACAGTCTTTATTCCATGGCTACATCAAAAAACATGGATATAAATACAATTGCATCCCAATCAAAGTTAAAAGGACTTGATTTAGTTGGAACAGGAGATGCTTTTCATCCAGGATGGCTTCAAATTATAGAAAATAGTACCAATCCTTCAGATAATGGAATATATTCAGTTAAAGACTGCGATGATAGTTCTCAAACACGCTTGGTTAAAAGTGTGGAAACTCCAGAAACTGAAGCAAAACACTGTAAATTTATTTTAACTGCAGAAGTAGAGGATAAAAACAGGATTCACCAGCTCATAGTTCTACCTTCCATTGAATCTGCTTATGAAATAAGAGAGAAGCTACCTTCTAAAAATATCGATAAAGAGGGAAGGCCAAGGGTTGAAATGGACGGTACGGAATTAATGAATTTAATTAGAGATCATAATGGATTGATTGGGCCATCACATGCATTCACTCCATGGACAAGTATCTACAAAGAATTTGACAGCATTTATGGCTGTTATGATGATGCTCCTGATTTTTTAGAGCTGGGTTTATCTGCAGATACAGATATGGCCGATAGAATAGAAGAGCTTCATGATATTCCATTCCTATCAAATTCAGATGCACACTCTCCATGGCCACACAGACTTGGAAGAGAATTTAACGAAATTGAAATTAAGAAAATGACCTTTGATGCATTTAAAGGTGCAATAAATTCAAAAAAAGTCGTGGGAAACTATGGATTCGATCCCCGTCTTGGTAAATATCATGAAACTGGATGTGTAAGATGTTATAAAACATATTCCATTGAAGAAGCACGAGAACTTAAAATGAGATGTCCATGCGGCGGGCTTATAAAAATAGGCGTTAAAGATAGGATATCTGATATTGCAGAATGGGATAAACCACGTCACCCCCAGTTCAGACCACAATATACTCATATTCTTCCTCTTGCAGAAATAATAAGTCTTGTTTATGGAAAAGGAATAACTACAGTTTTTGTACAGAAAATATGGAAAGAGCTGGTGCAGAACTTTGGAAGCGAAATTGGATGTTTAATTTATGCACCAATTGAAGAGGTTAAAAGAACAGATTCAAAATTAGCCGATGTTATAAAACAATTTAGAGAAAACAACTTAAAAATCCAGCCGGGTGCTGGTGGAATGTACGGTAAAATAATATTGGATTAGGAAGAAGATAATGGAAACAGATAAATTAAATATGGTGCAAATTGAAGATGCATTAAATGAAAATAAATACGTTCCTGACGATAATATAGTTACAGTCATTTTTTTAGCTTTATCACTTAAAAAACCAATTTTAATTGAAGGGCCGCCAGGAACAGGTAAAACTGAGCTTTCAAAAACAGTTTCAAATGCATTTAAAAGGGATTTTTTTAGAATACAGTGTTATGAGGGAATTACATTCGAGCAGATCGTTGGTGAATGGAACTACCAAAAACAGCTTTTAAGCCTTGAAATGTCCAAAACAAATAAAATCGAAGAAGACGTTTTTAGAGAAGAATTTTTCATAAAAAGGCCGCTTTTATCTGTATTCATGAATAAAAAGCCTTCCATAGTTTTGATTGATGAAATTGATAAAGCTGATGAAGAAGTTGAAAGTTTTCTGCTTCAGGCGCTTGGAGAAAAACAGATCACCGTAAATGATCTGGGTACATTTGAACTTAAAAATGATTTGATGTTTATTATGACTTCAAATTCCCAGAGACAGCTTCTTGATGAAACAAAGGACCGTTGCCTTTATTTATACATTGATTATCCTTCTTTTGAGCGTGAAGTTGAAATAGTAAAATCGCATGCACCTGATGCATCACTAAAGTTAATTAAAAGCGTTGTTAAGGTAATACAGAAAATGAGGAAGTTGAATCTCACTAAAAACCCTTCTATTCGAGCTACTGTAGATTGGGTTAGAAGTTTAATTATTCTTGATAAAGAAGTTTTAGATGATAATTCTTTTAAAAAGACCCTTAATGTGGTTATAAAGAGTGAAGAAGATAAAAAAAAGGTTTTATCAAATTTTAAAATCAAGAATTAACCAGGATCCTTATGATAAATGAAATAGTTAAATTTTCAAGTGTTTTAAGGGAAAATGGAATTCCCGCAAGTATTAGGAGCACAAAAATGGCATGTGAAGCTGCTCCTCTAATTAAAAGTGATAATGGAAACCTGAAAGAAGCTTTAGCATGCATTTACCTTAAGGATCAGCGTCAGAGAAAGAAATTCAACGAATTATTCGAATTATTCTTTGATAAAAAAGGAAAAGAAGAGGAAAGAAAACCATCTGGCCTGGGAGATAAATCTAAGTTCTTAAAAAAATACAATGTGTCAATTAGCACCAAAAGGGTTTCTGATTTTGATTCTGGAGATAAAGCTCAACAATATAAAATTGATTATATTAAAAACACATTAAATGACATAAACGATAATGCCAACAGAGAGGGCAATTCTGAACTACTAAAAAGTGATATAAAGACCTTAAACACATTACAACCGGAATTAATAGACCTTTGCCAGAAACTCGGCCGAAAAATTGCCATAAAAAGGGTGCAGAGATATAAACAGGCCAAAAAGCAAAGGCCAGATATTAGAAGAAGCATCAGAAAAAACATGAAACATGGCGGTACCCTTCTGGAGCTTGTAAAAAGCAAACCCAAAATAAAAAAGCAGAACCACTATTTTTTAAGCGATGTAAGCGTTTCATGCGACTGGATAAGTATCTGGTTCTTCTGCATGGTTTATGCAGCCCAAAATTCGTTTAGCAGGGCAAGGGCATTTGAATTTGATAATAAAACTGCTGAAACAACATCTGCCCTATTTGAACCGGATTTAGTTGATGCATTTCTTAAAGTTTTAGAGATCAGGCAGAATAATTCCATGATCCGCGGTAAATCAAACATGTTTACAGCATTTGAAAGCTTTTTAAAGAAGGCCAACTTAAATAGCAAATCATATGTCCTCATTTTAAGTGATTGTAGGGATTGGGCAGGACCCAAGGAGGATGGCATACCACGCAGCGCATATCTAATTGAAAACATGGTTAAGAAATCTAAAAGAGTTTTAATCTTGAATCCTGAGGAAAAAAAGAAATGGAATGCTGCAGATAGCTGTGTTTCATATTATGAAGATGCTGGGGCTGAAGTGTTTGAGGTGGGGAATTTAGATCAGCTCGCTGACTTAATAAGTGAGATTTAATTGAATTAATTTTCAGGTGATAGAAATGATAGAATATTTAGCTCAAGATGAAGGACCTGTTACTCACCAATTAATTTTTAAAGACACTGGAATTTCCGAAAAGACTTATAAACATTTAGAAAAGCGTATAAAGAAATATGATGAAAATTTGGTTTTAACGCACGTTCCGGTTGCTGATGAAGTAATAATCATTGTAAATAAGAAATGTGAAAATGATGAGTGCCGTGTAAATGAAGCAGAACGATTTTTAAAGTATTATGATGTGGTTTTGAGTAAAATAAACCTCTGAAATTTTTCTTATTCAGAAATGTTTTTGAAATCTTATGATAAAATGATATAAATAATCAGCTACAGAAGATTTTTAGAAAAAAGAGTTATTATGGATATCCTGACACACTAACACCCTAAATTCATGTAACATTTTTATTTATAGTTAATCATAACATGCAAAATATTAAATATTAATCATATAAAAATGAAGATTAATGATTACACGTATTTAATTAGTTATTATAGGATTTTCATATTTAAAGGGCAGAATTCAGCAAAAATTTGGATAAAGGGTTTTTTTATGAAAGATAAGATATTTTTGGTAAAAGAAGACGATGAACTAATTGAAATGGAAGAAACTGAATATGAAAGAGAAATCGTTCTACAAGAGTTACTAGAAAAATATCCGAGTTTATTAGTTGGAGAACAAATGTACTCTAATTCCCCTAGAAGATGGCTGTTAGTAAGCAGAGAGATGGGAATAGCTTTTGAAGAAGATGGTGCAAGAATCCTCCCAGTTGATCATCTATTTTTAGATCAAGAAGGTATTCCAACTCTTATTGAAGTAAAAAGAAGGAGTGATACTCGTATCCGGCGAGAAGTAGTTGGTCAAATGCTAGATTATGCTGCAAATGCTGTACGTCACCTTAAAATTGAAGAAATTATGGCTGAAATTAATGAAAATGATTTGAATAAATTTTTATCTGAAGATTCTGACTTAAGCATTGAACCTGAGAGATTTTGGCAAAAAGTTAAGATTAATCTGCAAGCAGGTAAAATTAGAATGGTTTTTGTTGCAGATATTATTCCAAAGGAATTAAAAACAATAGTAGAATTTTTAAATGAACAAATGGACCCTGCAGATGTCTTGGCCGTGGAAATTAAACAATTTATTGGTAAATATAATGGTCAAGAATTGAAAACACTTGTACCTAGAGTCATTGGCCAGACAATGGAAGCCCAAATAAGAAAATCAGTTTCTAATAGAAAGAAAATATCCGAGGATGAATTTTTAAAGTCTTTAGATCCATCTAAAAAAGAATTCTTTGAAGATCTTATATATTTTGCTAACAAAAATGATTTAAAAATTAATTGGGGTACAGTTGGCTTTTCAATGAATGTTAATTTGGATGAAAACTTAGTTAGCCTATTTGAAGGTTATTTACCAGAAAGTAAATTTAAGAATACAATAATTGTTAAATATACTAGTATTTTAGGTAAAGTTAAGGATGGAGAATCTATTATAAACTTATATTCAGATTTGAAAGATTTTGCTAAAGAAGGTACAAACGGTTTAATATGGCGTTTGGAAAATGATAATGATAGAGAACATTTAGAAGAATTCAAAAAAGTTCTATCTCTTGTTATTAATAAAATCAAAGAAAATGGATTAAAATGATAGAATTCTGCATTTTAGAAATTCTTTATTTGAAACTGTTTGAGAACATTTTTTAATAATTGAGTTTGATTGGGGTTTATTCTTACCGCAGCGAAGCGAGGATTTTTTTGATCCATCCTTTTTTCTCTGAAAAAAGGTGGAAGCGGACCCGCCGGGATTTGAACCCGGGACCCTCAGATTAGGAGTCTGATGCCCTATCCTGGCTAGGCTACGGGCCCACTTATGATAGACAATTGATTAATATAATTTATAAATTTACTCTTTTAGAATTATCATTAGGTTTGTTTTAGAATTAAAATAAATAGTTCGCGCTTGGAATTTCTTTCTTTCCGAGCGAAGCGAGGTTTAATTTTCATATTTTATTTTTGATTAAACTTTTTTTCAAAAGCCCTCGGAAATCATTGATTTCCGGGGCGCCAAAAAATCTTCGATTTTTTGAGCGTTTAGCGGACCCGCCGGGATTTGAACCCGGGACCTTCGGATTAGAAGTCCGACGCCCTATCCAACTAGGCTACGGGCCCTTGTGATACTGTTTAAAATTGGTAATTAGTAGATTGTTTATTCTGGTATATAAAGCACACTGTTAATACAATTTGAAAAAAATTGTAAGAAGAATCCCTTATTACATGTAAGCTGGGGATTCTGGTTCTCCTCGCACTGTTTGAGCCAGTTCTTTAAGCCTCGCCTCTATATCTTCAGCCTCTTTTATGAGGGGTTCTGCATTAACGTTTGTGCCTAACATTTTGTTTAGAGCATCTATTACGATAGCGGCTGCTCTTGGATCTGGATATGGGCTTAATACTTCTGCAAAGAGGCAGGATCCAGGTATGCCTTTTTGCATGCTTCTGGTAAGCAGGGTTCCTGATAATCCAGATATGTTTCCAAATGGTAATATTGGTATTTCTAGTTTACCAAGTCTTTCTAATGATTCATCGGAGTTTGCTGCTCCTGCAATTCCTGTAGTTTTTTCTCTTACAACTATGCTGTTTAATGTAATTATTTCCTTACTGTTATTTCTATCCATCCAATCTACTATGGCATTGGTCATGTCATAGGTCACTTCTGGTGGAACTATGAAATCTGAAAGGAACATTACTATTCCCTCAGTTGCATATATCCTGAATGGGTGGATTGCCTTCCCTTTATAAAGTACTGCAAGGGGAGGGAAATATTTGGAGTCTATATATCCTATTTCCTCCATATTAAGCTCTTCTACTAGAAGCCAGCCAATTATATTTCCTATTAAACCTAATTCAGGTGATCCTTCTAAAACTACTGCATCTTTAACATCTTTAGAAATTATTTTACAGCATTCAACTTCGGTTTCAACCATTTCAACCATCTATGGTGCACCTCCAGCACCTCCAATTACTTCACCTGTTTGTGCGTCTATCCAGATCTCTCCAGTTCTATCACCGGTTTTTTCATCTATAACTGGAACGACGTAAACTTGTTCTCCGTTCATTGTTGTTAGTTTTGGAGTGCCTGCTTTAACACCGGCTTGTTCAATAGAGTTTTGTGCTATTGATTTGGCTTTTGTTATTGATATTTTCACTTTATCGCCTCCAGCTCCATTTTGACCACTTACTGATGATGTTCCGTCTTGAACTCCGCTCTGAACTTGCTCGGACTGAGTATTCTGACTTTGATCAGTTGTGGTGTCCTGGGGAGTTGTAAATGACCATAAACTTGGAGAATTTGAAGTCATTTGAACACTTGCCGCTGCAATACCTATGATTAGTACAATGGCAACTGACAGTAGAATCTTTGTATTTACCATTAGCTCACCTCTTGTTGAATTTTTCTGGTTTTAAAAATTGGAGTTATTACTCAAATAATATTTACTAATATAGTTTCTTGGATTATATAGTTTTGTACATCTTCATATAATATTAAATTTATTGGCTATTATAATTTCTTTATTTTTGATTTAGAACTAAATAAAACCTTTATTTCATAAATGATTTTTTTGTAAAATAATTATAAAATACATTATCTGTTTTTAATAATATATACATTTTTCATTTTTTTTTTCAAAGAAAAGCTTATACTATTCTGTTAATAATGAAATAATGATGTTCATTAAATATAAAAACAAGAGGTGATACATTTGAGCGAAACTAAAGTAATTTCGCCAACATCACGGCAAGAAGGACACGCAGAATTGGTCATGGAAGTCGATGATGAAGGAATTGTAACTAAGGGGCGATACTTAAGTATTACTCCGGTTAGAGGGCTTGAAAAAATCGTTACCGGTAAAGCTCCGGAAACAGCACCAGTAATTTGCCAAAGAATTTGTGGAGTATGTCCTATACCTCACACCCTCGCTTCAGTAGAAGCTATGGATGATTCTTTAGGAATAGAGCCACCAAAAGCAGGAAAACAATTAAGAGAGCTAACTTTAATGGCTCACCATGTAAACAGTCATGCTATACACCACTTTTTAGTAGCACCTGACATTGTTCCAGAAGACTTAATGGTAACAGCCATAAACTCAGTCTCTGAAATAAGAAAGAATGCACAATATGTGGTTGATATGGTTGCTGGGGAAGGTATACACCCATCAGATATTAGAATTGGTGGAATGGCCAGAAACATAAGTGAATTAGCAAGAAAAAGGCTTTACACAAGATTAAAAGCACTTCAACCAAAAGTGGATGCACACGTAGAACTCATTGCAGGTCTAGTTTTAGACGCAGACTTCCCTGCAGGTTTAGGTGTTCACAACCAGCCAACCATAGCTTCTGATAATCTTTACGGTAACCGTGAATTCTTTGACCTTGACAGATTCACTGAAGTAATGCCTGAAAGATGGTATGATGACCCAGAAATCGGTAAAAAAGCATGTTCAACCATCCCATTATATGATGGTGTAAATGTAGAAGTAGGTCCAAGAGCAAGAGCCGTAGAATACCGAGGGTTTAAAGAAAAAGGTGTAGTTGCTCAGCACTTAGCAAGGGCTTTAGAGATGAAATCCGCTCTTTCAAGAGCAATAGCTATACTGGATGAACTTAACACATCAGCACCTGCTAACGTCGGTAACTTCGATGTTAGAGGTACCGGTAAACTTGGAATAGGTGCAATTGAAGGACCAAGAGGAATGGATGTTCACATGGCTCAGGTAGGTGAAAACGGTAAAACTGAATTCTACAGCGCTTTAGTCCCAACAACATGGAACATACCAACCATGGGACCAGCAACTGAAGGATTCCATCACGAATACGGGCCACACGTAATAAGAGCATACGACCCATGTCTATCCTGTGCAACCCACGTGATCGTAATAGATGACGACGACAGGAGCATCTTAAAAGAAGATATGGTCAGATTATAAAGGGAATATTAAAATGCCATACGATGCGGAGATTTTAATAGTTGGCTGCGGAAATGTCCTTTTCCAAGATGATGGATTTGGACCGGCAGTTATAAAGGCTTTACAGGATTATTTCAAAGATCATGAACTTCCAGAAAATACAATGCTTATAGATGCAGGAACCAGCGCACCACACTTCATCTTTTCTCTGCCACATGAATCATGGAAGAAACTCATAGTGGTGGATATAGTTGATTCAGGCGCTGAACCTGGAACAGTTCGAAGATTCGAGGTAACAGAGATTCCAAGGGGAACATATACAGATGCTCATTCATGGTCAGTAGAAGAACCTTTGCATGAGCTAAGTAAACAATGCGAAGTTTTCGTAGTTGGATGCCAACCAGAATCTGTCTCTGCCCCTGATGTGGTAATGGGTCTAACCAAGAGCGTTGAAGACGCTATTCCCAAGGCCATTAAAATAATTTTAAAAGAAATGGGAGATTAGCTCATGTTAGCCCGAATAAAAGATTTTTTAGGAATGGAAACAAAGCCAGAGGCAAAAAAGCCAGAAACAAAAGAAGTAGCTTCAGAAGAGGAGGTTGAAAAAGTGGCTGAAGAAAAACCGAAACCAAGGATAGGGTACATTCACTTAAGCGGATGTACTGGGGATGTTATGTCGCTAAGTGAAAACTACGACATTTTAGCACCTTTACTCACCGAAATGGTGGATATAGTTTACGGACAAACACTGGTAGACCGATGGGACATACCAGAAATGGATATAGCATTAATAGAAGGATCTGTCTGTTTACAGGACGAACATAGTATAAAAGAATTAAAAGAAGTTAGGGAAAAAGCAGGATTAGTTGTTGCATTTGGTTCATGTGCTGCAACAGGCTGTTTCACCAGATACTCCAGAGGTGGACAGCAAGCACAACCAGCTCACGAATCATTTGTACCAGTTGCTGATGTTGTAAAAGTGGATTTAGCAATGCCAGGATGCCCACCATCACCAGAAATAATTGCTAAAACTGTAGTTGCAGCAATAAATGGAGATATGGATTACTTACAACCAATGATGGATCTTGTAGGTTACACAGAAGCATGTGGATGCGATCTTCAATTAAAAGTCGTAAACCAGGCATTATGTATCGGATGTGGAACATGTGCAATGGCATGCCAGACACGTGCATTGGATATGACTGGCGGAAGACCAGAATTAAACAGTGACAGATGTGTAAAATGCGGTATTTGTTACACCCAGTGTCCAAGAAGCTGGTGGCCAATGGAAAGAATTAAAAAGGATACCGGATTATAGGAGGCTTGAAAATGGTATTAGGAACATATAAAGAAGCACTATCTGCAAGATCAACCGATAAACAGATCCAGAAGATTTCACAGGACGGAGGAATAGTAACAGCCCTTCTATCTTTTGCTCTTGATGAAAAAATTATTGACGGTGCAGTTGTAGCAGGACCTGGAAAAGACATGTGGAAACCGGTTCCACAAGTTGCAATGACTTCTGATGAAATTTTAGCTGCAGCAGGTACTAAATACACACTTTCCCCAAATGTATGGACATTGAAAGAAGCTGCAAGGCAATATGGTCTTGAAAAAATAGGAACAGTAGCTATTCCATGTCAAACCATGGGTATAAGAAAAATGCAGTCATATCCATTTGGTGTGAGATTTGTTGCAGACAAAATTGCACTTATACTAGGTATTTACTGTATGGAAAACTTCCCATTCGAATCCCTGAGAACATTCATCTCAGAGAAAATGGGAGTTAGCCCAGAACTGGTTGAAAAAATGGACATAGGTAAAGGTAAATTCTGGGTACACACAGCAGATGATACTTTAAGCATACCACTTAAAGAAACACATGGATACGAACAAAATGGATGTAATGTCTGCCTAGACTACGTTGCAGAGCTAGCAGACCTTTCAACAGGTTCTGTAGGTTCACCAGACGGCTGGTCAACAGTACTCACCAGAACAGATGCTGGTGACAGTTTATTCAAACAGGCTGTTGATGCAGGTCTAATTGAAACCAAACCAATGGCAGATGTAAAACCAGGTTTAGGTCTTCTCGAAAAACTCGCCAAAGAGAAGAAAGAGAAAAACCAGAAAACCATCGACGACAGGATAGCAATGGGACTGCCAGTTCCATACAAGGCAAGTACAGAAAAAGAAGACCCGCTAGCAAACTACTAGGTTCGATGTAGGATTAATTTCCTACAAATTTTTTATTTTTTAAAAAGTTAATATTTTTAAAATTATTTATTGATAAGTTTCATTGTTGATTAAAATGGATTTGATTACAGTTTTAGGGGCAATGGCCCTTGCTTATGGAGCAATGCTGGTGATTTATTATCGGTCACGTTCAACTGAAAAACACCAGAAGACATCAGATTTAATGTTAAAAGGAATAAGGAGTATGCGTCATGGTAATTTAGATAAAGCTTTGATTTATTTTAACAAAGCGTATGAATACTGTATGGAAACTGATAATATTGAAGAAACAGCAGAAGCTCTATACAACATTGGACTTATATATAAAGAAAAAGATGATATTGAAAATGCAATAAAATATCTGAAGTCTGCAGATGAAATATATTATCAATTAAGGGATAGGGATGGCAAACAAAAAGTAAAATCAGCTATAATATCCATAAGAAGTTAAAACTGAATTATTTTAATAACCGTTTAGAGGTTTAAAAGAAATGGAGTCTTTGGATCTAACTCCTGCTGAATCTTTAATAATTATTTCTCCTAAATCTTCTGGAAATGAAATGATAAAAATTACATTGATGGATCTTATTTTAAGAAGAGTTTTAAAGGTAAATATTGAAGAAAATGAATCTAAATTCTTAAAGGAAGATTATAAAGTTGTTATTATAAGTAAAGGAGATTTTTTCAGCACCAATCTTAAACCTCATGAAAAGATATTAAACGATTTAGTTTTGGATCATTCTCAATTGGAATTAAAAGAATTTACAAAAATGCTGCATAATAAAGTTAATTCTGTATTATATAAGGATAAATGCTTAAGAAATAATTTGGTGTGTAGAGGTTATCTTAAAAGACAGAGAAAGATGCTTCTTTCTTTAATTCCTCATACAAGCTATGTATTAACAAATAAAGGATTAGAAGTAAGAGATAAGATAGTGGAATTATTTGATGAAGCTAAATATCTTGAAAAATGGATAAAAGAAGATTTAGGAAGAGCAAAAGCCTATTTATCTGTTACTGGAACCCATATCCTTCTTTCAGATGTCTATAACTTAGAAGATATTAAAAAATTTAACAGAATACTGTCTCAGATCAAGCCGGAATCTAAAGTGAGTGATTATTATAGTTATTATTTATATGCAGTACCTCTTGGCTATCTGGATGAATACGGAAATTTGGATAGTCTCGATTTTTTGGATATATCTGTTCTGGATTATTTTGGTTTATTTGATGATTTTTATAGTGATTTTGATGCCGGATCAGGTGATGGAGGCGTGGAATAATTACTCGGTTATAACTTGGCAACCGTCGCTTTCTACAATTACAGTATGTTCAGATTGTGCTACAACCGCATTGCTCTTCTCTTTGAGCACATGATAAGGGTATATTGCCCTTGAGGAAATAAGCATTCTCATTGCATTGTTCAAATGGTGTTCGCTGAATTGTCCCTGAAGCCATCTTTGAGCAAAAGGAAGGTTTTTATAATTACTTTTAATTTTGTTTAGAGCTCTTTTTGCGTGTATCAATCTCATAGGCCGATCTCTCAGGAATCTGAATATATGAGCTTCATTCATATCTGTAACCCTTCCAATCCCATCAGTTGCAAAGGGTTCTATGGCTAAAATATCTCCTTCTTCCAGTTTATGGGGATTATTTTCCTTAATGTTTGGAACTGAAACGCCTGAATGAAGTATCCACCTATCCATGCTGTGACCGGTTAAATTTGAAACTGATTTAAATCCTTTATTATTAATGGTGTTTTCTATAGCTTCTCCAACTTTTCCAATTTCTACACCTGCTTTCACAGTACTAATTCCACTTTCAAGAGCCTCATAAGATGTATCTATCATTTTAAGATGATAATCATGGTTATCTGAGTCATCACCAATGAGCACGCTTATTGCAGTATCTGCAATATATCCCTCAACATGAGCCCCTAAATCAATTTTAACCAGATCTCCTGACTTTATAGTTTTTTCATCTCCGATAGGTGAAGTATAATGTGCAGTTATTTCATTTATTGAAACATTACATGGAAATGCTGGTTTTCCTCCAAGTTCTACTATTTTATTTTCAACAAATTCAACCAGCTCTATAATTTTTATATCTTCCTTAACGTAGTCTACAGCATCTTTCCTAACTTCTGAAACTATTTTTCCGGCTTTTTTGTACATATCAATCATATAATCACGTATAATTCTAATTTTTGAGTAATAAATTATGGGTTTGTATGTATTAGACAATTAATTATATATTTTTTTAATTTTAATATTGGCCCTTTATTTGTTAAAATTATTGTTCATTAAACTTAAATCTACTGAAAATGATAAAAGGGTCTCTTTGTGACCTAATCTATTTATATCTTCGTTAAATTAAGTTGTTTATATTTTGTGTTATATTATTAAGTTCAATTGATTATAGAATAATTAATATAATTAAACCTATAAATCAAATTAAGGAGTGGAGTTACTCTGGAAACTAATTGGATGGGGGGCCAATAATTCAAAATAAAATAAATAAAGACACTTTTTACATATCGGGATTTCCATTTTTGACTATTTTGCCAGGATTAGACATATTTAAGCTTTTTATAATAATTTTATCAGTCATATTTGTAGCATGGGGTATTTCTACTTTCAAAAAGAGAAGAAGCACCGCTAAAAAGGTTGATAGGAGAATTTCAAGCTTGAAAACGCAATTTAACAATATAAAAGAGGAATCATATAATAATAATGGAGGTAGTTGGATACAAAAAGAATTAAATGGAGATAGTAATGAATATGATGATCTAATGTCCTTAAAAAGGAAATAAAATTACATTATGGCTTTTAAGAAACATTTAGTTTAATTATGGGTAAAAATTTAAATTTAAATGGTTAAAAATTGTAAACAATAATTTATGTTTATTCTGGGATTATAACTTCAATTGATATATATTGGAGTTTCCATATACATTATTTAGAATTAATTAAAAGCCACTTTAAATGATTAAGCATAAATATATGCTTAAACAGATTAATAATAAAAAGGTGAAAATTATGGCTGATATTGCTACTCAAATTTCACAGAATATTGTTTTGATAATTATGGGCATTGTGGCAGCAATCGTTATCATAATTGTTGTTACTCAATGGAAAAGGGTCAGAGAAACTCAAAATAATGTGGCGCTTGTAGAAAAGCAGGTGGAGCTTAAAAAGATCTCTTTAGTTGAAAAAGACCTTGAATCTAAGCGCCTTCTGGAAAATGCTTTGCCATTACCAAAAGAACAGCAAGAAAGACTGGCAAGCATCAGAAGAGACACTTCAGAAATCATGAATAAAGTGGGATTCCTACACGGTGAATTAAGCGAAAGAATGGCGCGCCTTGAAGCTCAAGCAGAATACGGAAAACTCCAAAAATTGATGAAAGACCTTGAAAATAAAGAAAAAGAACTGGATAAAAAGATTGAAAAGGAAAGGTAAAGGAGGAAGTGAAATATGACCCCACTTGAGTTGTTTGCAATTCTGATTTTAGCAGGAGCAATTATTGTACTATTATATTATTACATTCAGGAAATGAATAGAACAGGTAGTGCAGGTTTCGATACCGTAAAATCAAGTGTTTCTAGTATGGGTAAAGGAGTTTCGGATGCAGGGACACGCTTTTCGGAAGGGATTTCCCAACAATACAGCAGCCGCAATGTTGAAGGGGAAGGTAGAATGTCAGGAGTAAGCGAAAGAGTATCTGAAATGGGGGAAAAGCTAAAAGGAAGAGTGAAGGATGTTCCTATAAGCACAGATGTTTTATCTGGTAGAATAGACGAATTCTTACATGAACAGAGTGATCAACTTATAAAAGATTGGGCACTGGCCACAAAATCAGACCTGAATGAACTCGAAAAAAGGTACAGTAAAGTATCTCGTGATGTAGATGACCTTGCTAAACGATTTGATGAATTCAGAGGACATGCAAATAAAAAATTTGATCACATTGAGGAAAGATTAAAGGCACTGGAGGAAGAAGAACCAGAAATATCTGAATAACTGTACATTTTAGTTTTTCATTTATAAATGTTGAATGATAAAATGGTCGAAGTTTTGGATATAATTAATATATTAGTTATTTTTCTTTCTTATTTTGGGGCAATAATTATTTTTTACGGTGGTATAAGAGCCGCAGTTAAGGTCCTTGCAATTGAGATTTTAAGTAGAGGAAATGATTATAGTAATATAAGGCGTGATTTTACCTATAAAATAGTGCTTGGATTAGAGTTTTTCATAGTTGCAGATCTTATAAAATCAGTTCTTGAACCCACATTTGATCAGTTAATCACTCTGGCAATAATTGTGGCCATAAGGACTGTTGTAGGATACTCTTTAACTCATGAAATTAAAGAATTAGAAAACAGGGATTAGTTATTAATAAAAGAATACTTTTCAGTCCAATTTTATTTAAAATCACATTCAAATAATTATTTTTTCAATATAAACTAAAATAAAAAATAATTCATTAAATTCAACTAAAAGAAACCTTTATATACTCCAAAGTACAAACCATGATACTACAGCGGGGTGGGGTAGTCTGGTGATCCCGCGGGGCTCATAACCCCGAGAGCCCTAGTTCAAATCTAGGCCCCGCTACTCATTATTATATTTTCTTAAATTCCTAAAAATTTCAATTGAGGTTTCCTTTATTCTTGGGACACAAATTTTAGAAAAATTTTAAAGTTATCATTGAAATAATAATTTTAAAGTGGGTGAAGCCCGCTTGTTTTTAATCAACCGCTCAAAAATTGAAAGATTTTTGGCGCCCTAAACACTTGTGTTTTTGGGCTTTTTATTAAAAAAGTTGGGGGTAAGCCGAAGAGCAGCTAACGGTTTATTGCTTTAATGCAATTTAAACTGAGGAAACTCCATCCATCATACAGAACCGCGGTGTCATGAGGCACATGTTTAGATGCATAACTCTGGAGCAGAAACGAAACGTCTTTTGATAGATGAAAATGATGCACAAGCTGAAGATATCAAAAGGAACGGTGAAACGGCCATTTCGCGGGATGCAAGGGCAAATGCTGTCGATGAATCCTGTATGAGGCAGAGGTAGCCCGCATAGATGAATGCTGCTGAAACAGAAGGTGGGTTACTCTCGGCATACCCCATCTTTAAAAAAAAGATGGGCCAAAATAAAATGCGCGTTCTAAAATAAAGCATACCTCAAAGAAATCTGATTATTGTCCAAAAAGAAATCCAAAAGCGAACTATTTTTATATTATCCTATTTTATCTTCATAAACCCTTAAAGACTTGGAAAGCGCTGCAGTTTCACTGATGGATGCACCAATTAAAATTGCAAGCAATATTTCTTCTTCTTTAGCTCCAAATTCAGTGGCAACTTCGATATGGGTGTTAAGACAATGTTCTGACCCTGCAGCAACTGCAGCTCCTATTGATATAAATTCCTTTGTTAGAATTGGTAAAGTATCATTTTTCATTAGTTTTTCAACTTTATCAAAATAAGCCTTTAATAGTTCTGGATTTTTGGATATGACCTCAAAAAATTATTTATTTTTTGTGGCCCTCGAAAAATTGTTTTCGGGCGTGTGAAAATTTCAATTTTCGCGGCCACAAAACTGAATGTTTTGTGAGCATATAAAATCAAAGATTTTCTAATGTTCAGAAAATACGTAGTATTTTCATCAATTTGAATTATTTTAGGTACAAATCCAAAAAATCCCCAATTTTAGTTAATATCCATGTAACATCTACATCTTCTCGCATTAAATCATCCCAGATTTCATTAACTTACTTTAAATTCAATACAGCTATTAATATAATAGATTTTTTAAATTACATATATTTATTATTAAGCCATTTTTCAATTTAAATCATTAAAAAATTAATCAAAAATTAAATGAAATTAAATAAGTAATTTATTTATTTTAAATTTTCACTTGCAACATTTTTTTCTGTCGCTGCTCCTTTTTCACAGTAAAAAAGCTATTTAATCGATATTCAATTTCGTTTGGGCAATGGGGGCACAAACATCCTCTTTTTTGAAGATCACATCCTGAACTTCCTATTGAACAAAAAAGTCGTTCATTGTTTTTTCCCATGCATTCATTATATACGGGACATTGCGGGCAACGGCATCTTTCCGCGTTTTCTTTTGTATCTGGAACAATAAGATTTATTTCAGCCAAATAATCACCTTAATCGCGTTTATTGGCATTAAAATTATATTACTTTTTAGCAGCACCTTCAGCACAGTAATAGAACTCTGTTAATCCATAATCTCCCTGAATTGGGCATTGGCCACATAAACAACCCATTTTCTCAAGTTCACATTCAGTTTTTCCTTGAGAGCAGAAAAGGCGCTGATTTCTATTTCGCATGCATTCGTTACGAGTTGGACATCCAGGACAGAGACATCTGCCCGCATTTTCCTTAGTATATGGGACAATTATCTCTCCTTCTGCTTTTATTATGGAACTTACACGGAATATATTTCCGCTTGCAGCACGCATCTGGCCATTTTTTTCGCCATGCAGATCGGTAAAGTATAATCCTCCAGGACCAAAAGCTAAACCGCAGGGGCTTGCAGCATGTTCTCCCGTATATCTTACAAATATATCGAATGATTTAATTGCTGAACCATCTTCATTTAATTTCATTTTTACTATTTTTTTTCCTTTTATAGCTGGCCCAGTTTCATATGAACCTCCGAAAAAGGCAACAAAAAGCTCATCTTCAAATTCATATGGGAATTCTCCATTCTGCATAAAATCAAGAGCAGTTATGCCCTGGCTTAAATTAGACCAGAATAATGAATTCTGGCGCATGTTCATGGGCCAGCCGTAGTTTTTGCCAGCTTCCACTTTAGCAATTCGATCATCATAGGCGGGTCCGTTATCAGTTATATATAGTGATTTATCACTTTTACGCCATCTGGCGCCGAAAGGATTCCTGAAACCTTTAGCAAAAATAGGACTATCGGGATCTGGATTATCTTCAGGAATAGAGCCATCTAAATTTATTCTTAAAACTTTACCTCGAAGTTCATTATCATCCTGAGCTACTTCGGGATTTACCATCCCTTCCCCAAGGTTCACATACAATTTGCCGTCAAATCCTATGGTAATGGCCTGCATCTGGTGTGCAGCTTTAATTGAAGGTATATCTTCAAGTATGGTCTCCATTGAGTCCATTTTCAGGCCATCTTTACTTTTAAGCCTTACTAATTTATTTTTTACATCTTCATTATCTTCATAGATCATTGAAACAAATATGTCGCCGCTTTCAGGCTCAACACAGATTCCAGTTAATCCAGATTCTCCTGTACCTGGGAATTCATAGTTAGGCTCATAATTTAGAAGATTTTCAGCGTATGTATGTACTTTCCAGTCATTGGTAATTACTTTAACTTTTCCATATAATTCTGTGACATATAAAAGGGGGTCATCATGGTTTTCAGTTGGTTCCGGGACAAATGCAAGGTTTACAGGTAATTCTAATCCAGTAACCATTTTTTCTATCTTAAACCGGGGAAATGTCCACCATATTTTATCAATTTCTTCATTCATAAACCATCACCATTAATACTTTATATTATATTATTAATAATATATAAAAATAGATTCCACACTCTATTGATCCAATATCGCTCCTTGGATATTTGATCATGAAATCAAAAAAATTCATTAAGATGAAAGTTTTAGGGGATTGAAGAAAAATCAAAAGATTTTTCTGAACTTTGGAAATCTAAGTCTGCAAAAACTAGGTTTTTTGCGCTATCGAAACTTTTAGTTTCGATGCATCAAACATGAAATGTTTGAATGCCCAAAAAATCATAGTTAGCAAATATTCGATTTGTGCTATCGAAAGCAAACTTTCGATGTACCAAACACTTCGTGTTTGATTGCTCCAAAAATTTATAAAATTTTTGAGAGATTTTTGAGAGATTTCCAATGTTTGCAAATCTAGATTTGCAACCGTAAAAAATCATAGATTTTTTACATGCTCACAAAACTGGAAGTTTTGTGGCCGCGAAAATGAAATTTTCGCATGCCGGTGGAAACTATGTTTCCGCGCTCCCAAATGCATTGCATTCGGAGGCCCGAACATTCGTGTTCGGCGGCCCCAAATCAAAGATTTGGAGGTATCAATTATGGTAGAAATTGGTTTTAAGCTTGCAAGCGAGTTATTTGGACCTCAAGAACTAATAAGTTACGCTAAACATGCTGAAGAAGCAGGGTTTGACTTTGCAGCAATATCTGATCATTATCATCCTTGGTTAAGCCAGCAGGGTAACAGTCCATTTGTCTGGAGTACCCTTGGAGCCATATCGCAGGTAACGGAGGATTTAAATTTAATGACAGGAGTAACATGCCCGACAATCAGGCAACATCCAGCTTTAGTGGCTCAAGCTGTGGCTACAGTAGCAACAATGATGCCGGGAAGGTTTATCTTAGGAGTAGGTTCTGGTGAAAACTTAAATGAACATATATATGGAGATCACTGGCCATCAGCACCTATACGGATTGAAATGCTTGCAGAAGCAGTAGATGTTATCAGAACTCTCTGGCAGGGAGGGATGCAGGATTATAATGGATATTATTATCACGTTGAAAATGCACAGATATATACTCTCCCTGAAGAGCTTCCACCTATATACATGGCTGCAGACGGGCCAATAGCGGCTACTACTGCAGCAAATAACGGAGATGGGCTGATTGTAAGTGGTGGGAAGAAAGAAATTTTAGATATATTTAATCAGACTGGAGGAAAAGGTAAACCCTCATATTCTGAAACTTCACTTAGCTGGGCAGAAACTGATGAAAAAGCAGTGGACATGGTATATAAATACTGGCCTTTAATGGCCATTAAGGGAAATATAAGCTGGGATATTCCCACACAAACGCATTTTGAAGAACTGGCAAAGAATGTTAAAAAAGAAGATATACCAGAAAAGATACCTTGCAGTTCTGATCCACAAGTACATATTGATAAGATAAAGTCAAATATTGATGCAGGGTTTGATAAGGTATGTATTCAGCAGATAGGTAATAATCAGCATGAATTCATTGATTTCTATAAAGAGGAGGTACTTCCAGAATTCCAGTCCGGGCAAAAACGATTATAAGAAGTTTGGTGAAGCTCTTAATTTTAATGGTTAGCTTTTTAATTTCAAAATAGTCATTGTAATGGTGGGTAAAATAACTGCTCCGGCAAATGCCAGTAAAAAGGAATTAATGTGTGCAGAATAATCCCCAATAGCAGCATATACTAATGAAATGCCTAAATTTGACAGTAAAATTAATAAAATAAACCGGTTCAGGGGCATACCTCCAATACCTGCAACAATAACTGAAGCTTCAGCTAAAACAGGAACAGCCCGTGATATAATAATAATCCAGTCACCATATTTTTTTTGAAGTTTTTCAAGCTTTGAAAGTTCTTTAGGGCCTACTAATCGCTCTGAAATAGGGGTTCCAAATTTTTTACCTAACCAGTAGCCAATAATGCAGCTAACTGTCATTCCAGCTAATGAAATCAGAGTTCCTGAAATAAAACCTAAAAAATAACCTCCAGCTGTACTTACCACACTTGATGGAACGGGAGCTAAAATATCAATGGATAAAAGCCCTCCAATAGCTATTCCAACTAATAATTTAGGTGGAGAAGAATTAAAAAAGTAATCAATCCAGGTTTCTACAGAGTCATTAAAAAGGAAAAAGGGTATTAAAATTATCAGCAGAATTACAATAGCTAATAATGCCCATTTAAATCTGCTTTTCATCATGATACTCCCTTAAAAATGAGAATCATATCTTATTTATAGGAATCATAATTTAAATAATTTAAGTAATAAAAATCTTTAATAAATAAAGTAAAAAAAAGAAGTTTATAAAGCTTAAAAAGTAGGGTCAGTGTTTAATAGCGTCTTTAACTTTATCAAAGAAACCCTTATCTTCAACATAGATTTCTTTTCCGCTTATATCTGCAAATTCCTTTAAAAGTTCTTTTTGCTTGGGACTTAATTTTTTAGGTATTATTACCTTGGCTTTGACATAAAGGTTACCTTTACCGTTCCAGCGTAAATGAGGCATTCCTTTACCTTTTATACGGAAAGATGTGCCTGGTTGAGTCCCTTGAGGGATTTTAAGACTTACAATTTCTTCACCAAGGGTTGGGACATCTATTTCATCACCAAGTGACGCCTGCACAAAGCTTATTGGCATTTCATAAACCAGATCTGCCCCATGACGTTCAAATAATTTGTGAGGTTTAATTGTAATTAAAACGTAGAGATCTCCAGGAGGTCCTCCTCTTTTACCCACGTCTCCTTCTCCAGGTACTCTAAGGCGGGACCCATCCTCTACACCTGGCGGAACTTTAATATGGATTGTGCTTTTTTCTCTTACAATTCCAGTTCCGCGGCATTCATGACAGGGGTTTTCAATAATTACTCCTTCTCCTCTACACTGAGAACATGGAGCTATATTAACAAATTGACCAAAAGGAGTTCGATTAACCTGCTGTACCTGTCCTGTACCTCCGCAACGCTCACATTGGTGGGTATTTGATCCCGGTTCTGCCTTTGACCCTTCGCAGGTGGGGCAAACTTTTTTATGGAATACCTCTATGTCTTTTTCAAGTCCAAAAGCGGCATCTTCTAGGGTTATGGTGAGATCATGATAAACATCAGCTCCGCGTTCGGTGCGGCTTCTTCTTCGACCTCCACCAAAACCAAACATGTCGAATATATCTCCGAAATCAAATCCAAAGCCTCTAAATATATCATCAAAGTTTACATTTCTGAATATATCTTCGTTAGAGTATCCACCCATTCCTGCATGTCCGAACTGGTCATATGTATTTCTCTTCTCTTCATCTGAAAGAACAGCATAAGCTTCGCTTATTTCTTTGAATTTTTCAGCAGATTCTGGATCGTCATTTACATCAGGGTGATATTTCATTGCTAATTTACGATAAGCCTTTTTAATCTCTTTTTTATCTGCGCCTCGTTCTACTCCAAGGACTTCATAGTAATCGCGCTTTTCTGCCATTTAATCGTACCCTCACTTTAAATCAAAAATTAGATTAAATAAAAAGTAATAATGTGTAGAGGAGGTTCCCCTACAATTTGTGTTTATTTTATAATAGGAGTTTTTGCTATTTATTTTTTAACTTCATAGTCTGCATCTATGGTGTCATCATTGTTGGCTTGTTGGCTTCCCTGAGCACCCTGTGCATTTTGCTCTGCTTGCTGTTGAGCTTGTTGGGCTTGCTGAGCTTCCTGGTAGATTTTAGCACCAACTTCCTGAACAACTTTGGTCAGTTCTTCGGTTTTAGATTTAATTGCAGCTACATCATCGCCGCCAACTAACTCTCTGAGTTCTTTAACCAGGGCTTCTATCTTTTCTTTTTGATCTTTATCTACTTTATCGCCAAGCTCTTCAAGAGTTTTTTCAGAGGTGTAAATCATTGAATCAGCTTCATTCCTGATTTGAATTTCTTCCTGTCTCTTTTTATCTTCTTCAGCGTGCATTTCAGCTTCCCTGATTTTCTGGTCGATTTCTTCCTGTGATAATTTAGTTGAAGCAGTTATTGTAATTGCTTGCTCTTTTCCAGTTCCCATATCTTTAGCTGAAACATTCATGATACCATTTGCGTCAATATCGAATGTAACTTCAATTTGAGGGATTCCCCTTGGCGCTGGTGGTATTCCCACTAACTGGAACCTTCCAAGGGTGGTGTTATCATGTGCCATTGGCCTTTCACCCTGCAATACATGAATATCTACAGAGGTTTGGTTATCTGCTGCTGTTGAAAATATCTGGCTCTTTTTGGTCGGGATTGTAGTATTTCTCTCGATTAGTTTGGTAAATACACTACCAAGGGTTTCTATTCCGAGAGATAATGGTGTAACGTCGAGTAATACCAGGTCTTTAATTTCTCCAGCCAGTACTCCTCCCTGGATTGCAGCACCCATAGCTACACATTCCATAGGGTCTATTCCTCTCTCAATTGGTTTACCAATGAAGTTTTCAACGAATTTCTGTACTACGGGCATTCTTGTTGGGCCACCGACTAATATAATCTTGTCAATATCGGATTTAGTCATTTTAGCGTCAGATAACGCCTGTTCCATTGGTCCACTGCATCTTTTTATAATTGGGTCAACCAGTTCTTCGAGTTTAGCCCTTGTTAGGGTCGTTGTTAAGTGTTTAGGTCCTTCTGCAGTTGCAGTTATGAATGGGAGATTTATGTCGGTTGTTAAGGTAGTCGAAAGTTCTATTTTTGCTTTTTCTGCAGCCTCTCGAAGTCTCTGGACGGCCTGATCATCAACCATGAGATCTACGCCAGTATCTTTTTTGAATTCGCTTGCAAGGTAGTTCATGATAGCGTTATCCATGTCAGTTCCGCCCAGTTTAGTATCTCCACTGGTAGATTTTACTTCAAATACGCCTCCACCAAATTCCATGATGGTTACATCAAGTGTTCCACCACCGAAATCAAAAACCATGATTTCTAATTCTTCTTCCTCTTCTTTATCAATACCATAAGCAAGACTTGCTGCGGTTGGTTCGTTTACGAGCCTTACGACTTCTAATCCCGCAATTGTACCTGCATCTTTTGTAGCGGTCCTCTGATTATCGTTAAAGTATGCTGGAACTGTAATTACGGCTTTATGTACTTCTTCTCCAAGGAAAGCTTCAGCATCTTTCTTAATTTTTTGTAAAATAAAAGCTGAGATTTCCTGGGGGCTGTACTGTTTTCCCATTACATTTACTTTGTAATCTGTTCCCATACTTCTTTTTATGGCACTTATGGTGTTTTCAGGGTTGGTTACTGCCTGTCTCCTCGCTGGTTCTCCAACTAACCTTTGTCCGTCAGGAGTAAATGCAACATAACTTGGAAATGCTTTACCATATTGTGTAGCTCCTTCTGCACTTGGTATGATGGTAGGTTTTCCACCAACCAGTACTGCTGCTGCGGAGTTACTTGTTCCAAGATCTATACCTATGATTTTTTCTTTTTTATTATTAGCCATTGATATCACCTTGTTTTACTATTATCATATAAATATAAGTTATTTTTATTTTTTACAGACTTTTACCATTGCATATTTAATTACTTTATCATTAAGGGTGTATCCCTTTGCGAGTTCTTCTGTAATTACTCCACTTTCGTAGTCTTCATGGTTTTCAGTCATTAAAGCTTCATGCTTGAAGGGATCGAATTTTTCTCCTTCTGCAGGGATTTCAGAAAGCCCTTGCTTTTCAAGTAAATCTTTAAGGTTTTTATATATTAATTCAACGCCTTCTCTGACGTTTTCACTTTTTTCGTCTGATTTAAGTGCTCTTTCAAGGTCTTCATAGATGTCTATTATTTTAAGAATTAAACCTTCATTAGCATATTTTATGTGTTCGCTCATGCTTTTTTCAGTTCTTTTCTTGTAATTTTCAAAATCAGCCTGAAGGCGCTGTATTTGAGAGTAATAATCATCAATTTTCTGATCTTTTTCCTCAATCTGCTTTTTTAGATCCTCAATTGATTCTTCCTTCTCTTTCAGATCGTTTTTTAAGGTTTTCAGCTCATCTTTATCAGTCATTAATTCACCTTTTGAAGTGATAAAAACAATAGTAATCTTTAATAGGTTATAGTAACAAAAGGTTATATAAATCTTTCGCACTAAACTAATATGATCAAAACTAGAATTGGTGAAAATCACTTTTGTCAATCATTTAATATAAAGGGATAACATGGATCTGGAAGCAATACTTGATGTTATGGGGTGTAAAACAAGGAGAGATATTTTAAATCTTTTAACAGAAGAACCCCGCTTTGTCAGTGAGATTTCTAAAGAGCTTGAAATCGGACAGAAAGCAATTATTGAGCATCTTAGAGCAATGGAAGAGCTTGGAATGCTCACATCATCCTTCAAAAAGATAGAAAGGGGTAGGCCCCGTAAATATTACGGAATAACTCAGGATATAGAGATTAAGATATTTATAGGTCCTGATTCTATTAAGATGAATGTAATAGGTGAAGAATTTTCTGAACTTCGTGCAGTTGAAGAGAAATTGCAGATGGGTCAAGAGGGAGCTGTTGATGAGCTCAAATTATTAATTGAAAAATATGATAGGGCTAAAAAATATGCTGAAAGTCTATTAAACCGAATAGAAGGTTAATAAACATATTTACCTATTTTTATCTGAAATTTTTAAGTTATATGGTATTCAAAAGGTTATGGGTATTTTATAAATATTGTATAATACTTATTTTTTAAATATTAGTAACTTATTTATAATCTAAGTTACAAATAAAAAGACTAACTAAAATTAATATTTAATTATTTTAAGAGGGCACATTGCTCATAATAATTAAATATCAATACTAATACTTTTTATTCTTCTTCTAACATTAATTGTGCCTTTAAGAATATTTTAGGTTGATATTAAAGATTAAATGGCTGAGGTGAAATAATGAATGAAGAAGAAAGAAAGAATGATGGAAGAAAAAAGAAGAAGAATGACTCAAGAGACTTCTGAAGAACGAAGAATGGAAACCGATGTATTAGAAGAAGAAAGGAAAAGGGAAGTTTGGACTGAAGCAGATAAAGTTACAACAAGCTTAAATGTTGAAAAAGAATATGAAAGGGGCAGAACGCCAAGGGTAGATTCTGATTTACCTACATTTAAAGGCGAAATACATGTAAATGAAGGATTGGAAGGCCGAGGTAAAAATCTACTTGGTGATAAACAATCCGGAGGATATTCCTGGACAAAGGGAAATGAATAAGTCCTAAAGAAATGTCAAGAAGAATAGGAAAAGGACAGTAAAAAACAAGATAAATACTCTTTTTTTATTTTTATTTAAATAACTTAACTTGATTTACAGTGCATAGCTGCTATTGCGGCCTGTCCAAGAGATACAGAACCATCTCCAGCACATGAATTGGTGTGCTGGATAAATTCAAAACCATTTTCTAATACAACATCTTTTATTGTTTTACTGATGGCTTCATTATAAAATACCCCGCCTGAACCTCCTATAATGTTAACTCCAGTTTTATCTGCAGCTTTTATTCCCAATTCTGCAAGTCCTGAGGCAACAGCATATTGAGCAGAACATGCAATGTCCTTTATGGACTTTCCTGCTTCTTTATTTTCTAAAACTGAAATCAGGATTGATGATGTATCTACCACATCCATACCTCTGTAATTTTTAATTTTAACTGGAATGTCTATCTTATTTTGCCCAGAATATGCTATGGATTCGAGTTTCATTGCACATTCTCCTTCATAAGTCCTTTCTCCACATATTCCAAGTAAGGCTGAAATAGCATCAAGAACACGACCAGTACTTGTAGTTTCAGCAACATTAAATCCTCTTTCAAGCTGTTTTAATACTAAATCCACTTCTTTTTCACCATGTTTAAAATAATGGACATATTCCTTTTTCATGAGATCTTTAAGCTCTTCATGGCTGTAATGTTCATACAACATGGATATAACCATCCTTATCGGATATTTTGTGGTTAGATCACCTCCAGCCATCATTTGGGGCATTAAACAGCCTATTCTTTTGTATTTATCACGGGTTGAGTGTAATATTTCTCCGCCCCACGCTGTTCCATCATCACCGTATCCTACCCCGTCTGCAGCGAT
>JASEIM010000014.1 GCA_030017655.1 Methanobacterium sp.
TGTTCGACGGCGCAAAAATAAAAAATTTTTGAGGTGATACTATGGCCCGACGTGGTGGAATTACTATAGAAATAGAAAGAGCCCTGAAAGGTATGCATTACCCTGCAAAAAAACAGGACCTGGTAAATCAAGCTAAACAAAATAATGCAAACCAGGATGTTATTCAAACCATAGAAAACTTACCTTCAGATAATTTTAACTCTCCACTAGATGTTCAAAAAGCATTTGGACGGGGACGAAGGTAAATTTAAACTTTTATTTATTTCTTTACACTTATTTTTAAAAATTAGTCTTTCTGAATACAAAATTTAAGGATGAATTATTTTTGAAGATAAAATTTTCAATAAACCAAAAAGTTTATATACTATGTCTGCATTATTAGGTAATATATTACCTAAATATGTAATATGTTACCTATGGAGTTGAAGATAAAAATGAACAAAAAAATAATATATATAAATTCAATGGCCATCGCCCTTCTGGCACTGGTGGCAACATTATCCGGACTTTTCTGGAAAGGACTATATAAACACGACACAATATCCGGTGTAGCTCAAATGATGGGGCAGGATTTAGTTACATTGGTAATCTGCATTCCAATATTAATTGGAACACTTTATTTAATCTCTAAAGATTCATTCAGAGGACGATTGATTTGGATGGGGACGATCTTCTATTTCCTGTATTCATATGCATCAATGTCTTTTTTGACATCATATAATCAACTATTCCTTGTTTATGTGGCCATATTTTCTATATCATTATATACACTGCTTGGAGAACTATTGTCTCTTGATATTAAAAGTATCAAGAAAAGTTTCTCTCCAGGACCCGTTAATAAAATTACTGCAGTACTCCTTGTAATCATTGGATTAATGCTTGCTGCAATGTGGCTTAAAATGATTATAGATTCTTTATTAACCGGAATTGCACCTTCTGCACTTGAAAGCTACACAACACTCGTAATTCAAGCTTTAGATTTAGGAATAGTTGTTCCTGCTGCTGTAATTACAGGAATACTTCTATTTAAAGGGAAAGAATGGGGATGTGTACTTGCTTCCATATTTTTAATAAAAGTTTCACTACTAGGAACCGCAATACTTTCTATGATATATTTCATGGTTCAAAATGGTGTAAACATTGAATTAGGACAGGCTATGTTCTTCATAATTATCACTGCACTTGGAATTATAATTTCAGCAGCATTCTATAGTAAAATAAAAGGTTCTATAAATGGAAATAAATATATGGAAGTCAATAACGGTGATAAAGGAACAGTAAGCAGGTAAGATAATGAAAGATTCAGATGAAATAAAAGCTGAGTTCTATGCGGAAAGAGTAGGAATGGAAAAATATATACTTGTTGTTTTATTCTTAATACAGCAACGATGGGGCTATATAATCAATAAAGAACTTTCAGAAGATCGAATAACAACCAAACAATGGTTAATGATGATTGTTATATCTAATGCCTTTAATCACGCCCCATCAATGCAGGAAGTCGCAGATGCAATGAGTATAACCCATCAAAATGTCAAACAGCTTGCTGTACGGCTTGAAGATAGAGGTTTCCTAAAAATTGAGCGGGACCCCAGTAACAGACGTATATTGAGATTGAAGGTAACTGATGAATGTCATAAATACTGGGAAAAAAGGACACCTGAAGATATTAAATCAGTGAATGCACTCTTTAGAGGTCTGGAAGATAACGAATTAAAAACTCTGTTTGAAATTATGGGTAAACTTGAAAAGATATCTGCAAATCTATATCAGGAAGCTAAAAAAATGTAAAAAACTGAAATAAGATTATTTGGGATTAATAATTGAAATAATTAAGGAGAAATGAAAATGAAAGCATTAGTTGTTTATGGTACCAGATACGGTACAGCAACCGGGATTGCTGAAGAAATTAGTCGAGTTTTAGAAGATGAAGGACTTGAAGTGGATTTAAAGAATGCGAAAAAACTCAAAAAACATGATATAGCTCCTTATGAACTTGTAGTTGTTGGAAGCGGGATTAAAATGGGTAAATGGACTAAAGATTCACTTAAATTCCTGAAAGATAATAAGACAGGTTTAAAAGATAAAAAAGTGGCATTATTTGTCACCTGTGGGGCTGCAAATGATCCTGAAACCGTGGCTGAAGGGCAGGAGAAATATTTAGACGAAGTAGCAGAAAAATACCTCATTAATAAACCAGTGTCCACAGGACTCTATGGAAGCTATTATGATCCTGAAGCAAATCACGGTTTGTTATATAAATTAACATCAAAATGGATTAAAGACGAATTAAAAAAACAGGGCAAAGATATAGATAAACCCTATGATTACAGGAATTGGGATGAAATACGTGCATGGGCCCGTAAATTAGCTGAAGTAGCAAAAAAATGATTAATAGTTTAAAATAGGGGCAAATATAATGGAAATCAATAGATTATTAAAATTGACAGGTTTAGGGGCAATTATAGTCATACTTGCAATTTTTGGTGTAATGGGATTTGTTATGTACGATGTTATGAGTTATACTGCTACTGATTCCCAGAATCTTAGCCCCACAGTACCAGAGGTTGGAAAAGCACTTGTTGTTTATGATCCCGGTATCAGCGGACAGGGGAAAGATGCGGCAGAGGTAATCTCAAAGGATTTACAGGAAAAAGGATACTTTGTCACTTTAGCAGGGATTAGCAGTGAAAAAGCTAAAAATACGGCCGGATACAATATTATTGTTGTTGGAGGGCCAATCTATGCTGGAAATGCCAGTAAATCTGTTCAATCTTATTTGAGCACTCTTAAACCAGATAATGGTGCAAAGATTGCTGTATTTGCAGTAGGTGAAGATGCAGATGTACTAAATAATCCAGAAATGCTTAAAAAAGAAGTTGCAACACTTCCCAAAGGCAGTTCACTCCAGATAGTTGCTGTAACGAAATTCATCCAGAATGAAGATTTTAATAAAAAGAGTGAAGGGTTTATAAACTCTATTTTAAACTGAAACCTTTAATTTTTTTATTTTTCATCAATATAAAGAATATAAACACCTGCAACCATTAAAACTCCAAATGAAAGTTGTACGATAGTTAAAGGTTCACCAAGCACTACAAATGCGGTTATGGCTCCAAAAATTGAACTTAGGGCAAATATAGATCCTGTTCTTGTTGAACCAATAATCCTGATTGCATAATAAATTAAAGGCAACGAAAAGCTTAGACAGATAAGTCCAATAAAAAGCAGCAAAGGAAGTTTATCTAAAGGCAGTGAAAAGTCCAGTCCCATAATCAATGAAATTAAAAGCAAAATTGAACCGCCTATTGCAGTTTTTAAAGCTGTAATGAATATTATATTCCTTTTATGGCTTAGATATTTGCTTAAAATTGTATCCATGCTCCAGAAAAAGGACGCTGAAATTACAAGAAGACTTCCAAACATGCTCTGATTAAATGAAAGGTCTTGCAGGTTATTTGTGCTTAAAAATATAGCTCCAATCAATATGAAACCAAATCCAAAAATATCTTTTTTACCAACATGCTCCTTTAAAAAGAGAACTCCAAGAATGATAATGAATAAAATCTCTGAATTAGCCAGAAGAGCAGCATTTACAGCAGTTATCCTAAACAATCCACTTAAATACAGAGCAGGTGCAATAAATGAACCAAAAGTTGCGGTTAAAAATAGAATAAAATATTCTTTTCGTGTTATAAAATCTTCAACATCACTTTTGCGATTTATGAAGTTTAATATTCTACTTTTAAGGGGAGAAAAGTTAACAAAAAACAGGAACATACTTGCTATAAGATATGTTGATGCTGCAAGGGCAAAAGGATGAAGATATCCAAGAAGCGTTTTATCCAGTGAAAACCAGACTCCAAAAAGAAGAGCAACCATCAATGCACTTAAATATCCCCATAATTTCATATTTAACCCCTCATTTAAATTTAATTAAAGGTTCTGATTCTTAATGTTAAAAATCATTATCTTTCTGTTTTTACGGCATGTCTAATTTAATTTCCTTTAAGAATGTAATCTATTTTTTACAAAATCAAAACATTTATATAGAATGTAATATATTCGTTACATTAAATGTAATATATTTTTTACAAAAGGGGTTAGAAAATATGATAATCGCACGATCAGAATGGTTTGGAAGAAGAAAATACGGTGGATGGGGAGTAAGTATAAAAACCTGGCAAGGAGCCGTATATTTTGCAGGAATGTTTGCACTTCTAATTGCGCTACAACTTATACCTAATCTACAAACAGAATTCAGATCAATCATTACTGGAATATGGGTTGCATTTTTACTTTTAGATATGGCAGATGTTATGTGGAATCTTAAAAAGGATGAAAGAGAACGAATACATGAAGCAATTGCCGAAAGAAATGCTGCATGGGGAATGATGCTGGTTCTGGTCATTGGAATTTTTATTGAACTAACCTATTATGCATTACAGCAGCAAATATATGTAGATCCATTCCTTATAACTGCTTTAATCGTTGGAGTAATAATAAAATCTGTAACAAACTATAAACTCGAAAGAGAAGATTAAAATGAAAAATACACTTTGGTATCTGGGATTTTTAAGTCCGCTGAGCCTGTTATATCTTGTAACTGGAGAAATTGGATTTTTAGGCTTTGCTGTCTTTGCTCTTTATTTTACCATCTACAAAGAAAATGATGAAAGATTACAGATTAATGCAGGTTTAGCTACAAGAAATGCTTTTCTATACGTGATATTAATTGGAGCTGTATCATTATTCTACATAAATATAACTCAAGATAAGTCATTATTCCCAATAGCTTTTGTGCTGGTGTTTTCAGGCAGCATAGTTATTAGCGTGCTCTCCTATGGATATTATAACTCAAAAGAAGAGAAAATGTATGAAAACCAGAATTAAAGAATACCGGAAAGAACTCAAAATGACTCAGGAGGAATTAGCAGAAGCTGTAGATGTAACGAGGCAGACCATCATAGCCTTAGAGCAGGGCAGATATAATCCCTCCCTTATACTTGCCTTCAAAGTTACCAGGGCGTTGAAAAGGAGGTATATTGAAGAAGTATTTGATCTTGAAGAAATAGAAGTTAAATAAATTGTTAATTGAATAATGATGATATTATGATGATTTATCATTAATTTATGGTTAAACGGAGGAATGAAATGAGTATTTACAAATTATCATTTAAAAATCTTAATAGAAGAAAACTCAGAAGCGCTTTAACAATGTTAGGGATAGTTATCGGAGTTACAGCACTTGTTGTTCTTATGGGCCTTGGCTCTGGAATGACTTCTTACATGAAAGGGCAAACTGAATCCATTATGGGAGATGTTTCCATCATGAACAGCTCTGCAGCGGCGTTTATGGGATCTACAGGCGATTCATATATAAATAAGGAAGCAGTAGCCAAGATAAAGAATATGTCACAACTCTATGACATTAGAGAAGAAACACAGTTTCAAACTAATATTCAAAGGACACCAGTAATAGTAGTCGGGATGAGTGACTGGAAACAGATTAAAATAAATGGAACTCCAGGTGTTGTTATTAGTAAATCCCCATTTGTAGACAACTTTGGTTATAAAATCGGAAGTAAAATAAAAATTAAAGAGGAAGAATTCGTAATAACTGGGATAACAAATGAAGGTGGATTTGGTATGGGAATTGTTTTCTTAAACACTAGTCTGGCGCTCCCTTTAAACGATAACAAAGTATCAAGTATTACTGCAAGCACTAAAAAAGATCCAGAAGTTGTAAAAAAAGAAATAGAAGCTCAAGTAGATGGTATATCAGCTTTAACAAAATCTGACTATGCTAAACAAATTGATGAAATAATGAGTGGAATCACACTTTTTGTTGGATTAATAGCAAGCATTGCCCTTTTAGTTGGAGTTATCAGTATTGTGAATATTATGCTTGTAAATGTTTCAGAGCGTACAAGAGAAATAGGAGTATTAAAAGCGATAGGATTTACAAATAGAGAAATATTGGGAAGCATACTAATGGAAGCGGGGTTATTAGGTTTGATAGGCTCTGTTGCTGGTTTGATTATTGCTGCACTTCTATTAGAACTTGGAATCATATATTTGGCCCCACAATTAAATATGGATGGCATTAAATTAGTTCAAATGCTTCCTTTATGGCTAGTTGTAGGTGTAATTGGCGGATCTGCAGTTTTAAGTGTTTTAGCTGGTTTATACCCTGCATGGAGAGCATCAAGACTAAATGTCGTGGAGGCGTTAAGATATGAATGATAACGTACTTGAATTCAATCATGTGTGGAAAACATACAAAATGGGGACAGAAAAAGTAAAAGCACTCCGAGGTGTTAATCTAACCATCAAAAAAGGATCATTTATAGCCATAATGGGGCCTTCAGGTTCAGGTAAATCCACATTACTTCATCTTGCAGGAATTTTGGACACCCCGACTGAAGGAACTGTTCTAATGAACGGAAAGAATATCAAGGATTATTCTGGAAATGAACAGGCAAAACAAAGAAGAAGTGACATTGGATTCATATTCCAGAGATTTAATTTAATGCCCCATCTTACAGCCCTTGAAAATGTGATGCTGCCCATGATTTCTCCCAATGAGGAAAAA
Source organism: Methanobacterium sp. (assembly GCA_030017655.1). Classification (NCBI taxonomy): domain Archaea; kingdom Methanobacteriati; phylum Methanobacteriota; class Methanobacteria; order Methanobacteriales; family Methanobacteriaceae; genus Methanobacterium; species Methanobacterium sp. Next base: position 6,596 of record JASEIM010000014.1, read on the forward strand.
GCTAAAATTTTACTGGATAAAGTTGGATTAAAGGATAGATATAAAAGATTTCAAAAACAGCTTTCTGGGGGAGAACAACAACGTGTGGCAATTGCAAGAGCTCTTGCCAATGATCCTGCCATTTTACTTGCAGATGAACCCACAGGGGAGCTTGACACCCAAAATACAAAATTAATAATGGAACTACTTAAAAACCTGAATGAAAAGGATGGATTAACTATTGTGGCCGTTACACATAATCCACTGGCTGCCGAATATGCAAATGAGATAATTAAAATGCAGGACGGGAATATAATCACCTGAAAATCGAATTGGAGATATATTCTTCCCTTTTCTTTATTTTATTATTTCTCGTCAAGGCCCCATTTTCTACGGAATTTTATTTTCTGCTCTGCCGTCATCCAGTGACTGCCATCACAGTAAGGTTTGTTCTCTGATTTACCGCATCGACAAAGAGTTTGCCGATTTCGAACCTCGTAAATGGTTCCATCTGCAGATTCTACAGGAATTCCTCCACGAACCCATATTGGACCTTCACATCCTTTCTGTTTGTCATGTACCATTACAATTGATGGTTCAAATTCCTTTTCAAATGGTTTACCTGTCTTTTTATCCCATAGAACAAGTCTTCCTGAAGGGCATATCATGGCCTCTTCTATAGCTGTTTGTCTGGCCTCTGGATCATCAGATTTCTGTATTAGATTCCTTATTCCGCCTGATCGAAGACAGAAACGTGAATGATCGCAGAATTCATGTGCATCAGTTAATTTCAGGTCTTTTCCTTCGAATATTTCAGCTTTTTCTATATATGGTTTCCTGCTGGCTGTTTCTGTACCATCAAAATCGATCTTATTATGAGTTCCATCACAGTAGGGTTTATTTTTTGATACTCCACAACGACACAGAATATATTTATCTTTAGGAGGGTATTCCCTGACATCCAGCAGTTCACGAGTATGACCTGCTTCATCAGTTGTAATTACTTGTTCAAGAAGAGGTACACCCCCTGAAACTAAATATGGGCCGTTTTTTAAGATTTTTATTTTCATATTCTCCTTTTCAGCTGCCAAATTTATCTTCCCCCATATTTTAATTATATTTAAAATTATTATAATTTTTCCATAATAGTCATAAAGATTTATTTTTTAACTTATAATATAATTATATAATTTCCCTCTAAATGTCTATTTTTATATTTATAGAATTTAAATGTTATATTTATGAATAAAATTGCTAATAAATTAATATATTATATAATAAGTCCATTTTAGGCATTATTTTAATTATTTCATATCCAAATATTTTTATACTATAATTATTAATAATTATAAATAATGATTAATCATTATTAATATTATAAGATATCTTGAAATACCCAAGGTCAGTTAAACCGTCTGAAATAAAATTAAAAGGAGGGATAAATTGAATCCAAAAATAACGGTTTCAGACCCCTTAAGGTGCACAAAATGCCATAATTGCGTAACTGCATGTCAAAAAACCCATGGAAGCAGTAGAATAAGAAAAAGTGAGGGTTTAATATTTTGTAGACAGTGTACAGAAGCTCCATGTATGAATATCTGTCCTGTAAACGCTATTCAATCCCAAAATAATATTCCAATTATAGATAAGCACAGATGCATAAGTTGTAAACTTTGCGTAGAATCTTGCCCAAATGGAGTCATATACATAGAGAACATGGTTGCACACAAATGTACATTATGCTTTGACACTGACAATATACTTCCTGCATGTATAGTTGCATGTAAAGATAATGTATTAAGTTTAATTGCAGATGATCAGTGAATATTCTCAGTATGTATTTTTTATCATTCCTTTTTTTTATGGTAAATTTTAACCTGATTTTTTAAATATCTCATGAATACCAATTAAACCAACAAATAATCGAAAACACTTTAAAAATATCGAAACATAGTAATAATTGATATAAATGAAATTTAATTTCCCAGTTGGATATCATGATTTTCATAAAGTAAAAATTATTGATTTCCAGCTAAATAGATGGTATTCATTGGGTTATACCAAATTAGAAGACACTATTGAAGTATCTAAAAATATCCATAAGTTAGAAGACTGGAAACCAGAAATGATCAAATTAGCCGAAAAAACTCTTGAAGAAAAAAGATATTTAAATGCTGCATTTTATTTTAGAGCTGCAGAATTTTTTACACTGCCATCCGATCCAGATAAAGAAAAATTGTACGATAAATTCATAAATATTTTCTATAATGCTGCTTTTAAAGATGAACCTATAGAAAGGTTTTCTGTTCCATATGAAAGTTCATTTTTACCCGCAATAAGAATTAAATCCCAAAAATCAAAGAGCATAGGTACTATTGTAATACATGGCGGATTTGATTCATTTATAGAGGAATTTTACTCAATGGCAAGTTATTTTGCTGATTTAGGATATAATGTCATCATGTTTGAAGGCCCTGGACAGGGTGCTGCTTTGAAAAAACAAAAATTACCCCTTAACTATAAATGGGAAAAATCTGCTAAAGCAATCCTTGATTATTTTGAACTTGATGATGTAACATGGCTCGGTATTTCCATGGGAGGATGGCTTTGTTTTAGAGCAGCTGCATTCGAACCAAGAATTAAAAGAGTAATCGCATTGAGTGTCGCTTTTGATTATATGCAAATACCCAATCTTTTTATCCGGTTAGTGGCCAGATTCTTCCTTCTATTTCCCAGATTTTTAAATTATGTATCCAGGTTACAAATGAAAGGCGACTATCAGGAAAGATGGGGAGTAAATAATTTAATGTACATTACCAAGAAAAAAACACCATATGATGCCAGTCAGGTATTGTTACAGTTTAATGAAAAAAATATACATTCAGAAAAGGTAAAACAGGATGTTTTAATTCTTAGCGGTGCTGAAGATCATTTTATTCCACTTAAAATGCATTATAAACAGGTGGATGCATTAATAAATGCTAGTTCGATTGAAGAGCATGTTTTTACCAGGGAAGATCAGGCGCAGAATCACTGCCAGATTGGAAATATTGGTCTTGCCCTGGATGTTATGTCCAGATGGATATCTGAAAAATCAAGGAATAAATAACTATATACAATCTGTTTCAGCCCAAAAAGGCTTAATATCAATAAGAGGAGACCCATCAAGAGCATCCAACCATTTTACGCTTAATGTATTCCCTTCAATCTTAACAATCTCTACAAGACACATTGCTATTGGATTTGGTCTTGCAGGGGATCTTATAGAAAAAACTCCCCTTTCTTCTGTTCTTCCCGGTGGAATCCCCTTTAATTTATCGCGTTCAGCCCTGTCCAACCAGTAGAAGACATAATAATATTTTTTACGCCCAATATCTTGTAAACCCTCTTTATATTCATCGAAAACAGTTATTTTACTTATCTTTTCAGAATATCGTCCCTGCCGAGGAGCATCTCCCCTTTTTTTATAAGGTGAGTTTATTATTCCTATTGGCTTTAACTTCATAAATGAATATTATGATTTACAAAATAGTTATAAATTGTGTTTATTTTTATTTTCTAAAATATATTTTAATCTCAATGCATCTGTACGCCCTTATTAATCTTGGATTTAAAATAGAGAAGCTAAAAATGGCGAACCCAGTGCAAAAGCCAGAAATGTTATTCCCATACCAATTTTAATTCTTTTTGATACTTTTGCAGAATTTATGGCTGATTGATCTTTCAATATTGACGCTGCACCTATCAAGAACACCACAATAGCAGCAAAGAGTACTGCAAGGTAAAGTAAATTAAAAATTCCTATAAAATAAAGCACGGGACTGGTGATACTTGCAATTATCATGAAGCTTGCTGCAAGGATTGATGATATTTTTGCTCCATAGATTATTGGTAATGTTTTTGCCCCTTCTTTTTTATCTCCTTCCACATCTTCCATATCCTTTACAATTTCTCTGGCCATGGTCATCAGAAATGCATAAAACCCTAAATATATAGAAGTAATGATTTCACCTACAGCTATCCCACCAAAAACAAAACAAAGGCCTGTAAGAAATGAAATACTTAAATTTCCAATTAAGCATTTACTTTTCAAGCTGTATGCATAATATATCATTAAAAGGGAGCTCAAAAACGCTATCATGCCCAATAAAAAATTTATATAGAAAGCAGCGATGATTCCAATGATAAACAGGGAAAGTGAATAAATTCCTGCGGTTTTTCTTGAAATCCTTCCAGATGGAATGGGTCTTTTTGGTTTATTAATAGCATCAATTTTATAATCAAAATAATCATTTATGGCATTCCCTGCACCAGTAACAACAAAAACAACGAATCCTGCTAAAAATGCACCTAATGTAAAATTTCCACTTATAATTATCATTAAAAAGATTGCTATTACTGCCATTACTGCATTTCCCGGTCTTAAAATTTCTAAATATGCATTCATGAAATCACTTTAAAATTAGATAGAATTAATTTGTTTATATAATATTTAAGTTAATGTGATTATTAGATAATTTAATAAATTAAATTTAAAAAAATGAATTAAATAAGCTGATCAACCATCCATTCAGACTTAAATTCCATTATATCTTCATAAGATTGACCTATGCCTAAAAATAGAATTGGTTTACTGATTACATAACCAATCGAAAGTGCTGCACCGCCCTTTGCATCGGCATCAGCTTTTGTGAGAATTATTCCATCAACACCCACAGCTTCATTGAATTTCATCGCCTGTTCCACTGCATCGTTTCCAGTAAGGGAATCACCGACATAAATTATGACATCGGGTTTTACAACACGTTGAATTTTCTTCATTTCATCCATAAGGTTAACATTGGTCTGCATTCTCCCCGCAGTATCTATTAAAACTATCTCTTTTCCTTTAGCCTTTGCATGTTCTACTGCATCATAAGCAACTGCAGCAGGATCTGCACCCTTTTTATGCTTTATTAGTTTAACCCCAATATTTTCAGCATGATGCCCTATCTGTTCAATAGCCCCTGCTCTGAAAGTATCTGCAGCGGCAATTACTGGCGTATATCCTTCATTTATAAAATAAGTAGCAATTTTTGCTATTGTGGTAGTTTTTCCAGTTCCATTTACCCCTACAAACATTATCTTAAGAGGTTGGCCAGATTTCTTTGCATCTTCTGCCATTTTTTTAAGATCTCTGGTTTCAACACCTAATATTTCAGAAATAGCGTTTTTCAGGGCATTTCTTGTAAATTCTGCAACGTCGCTTCTTCTTTTAATTTTTTTTCCCACAAGATCTTCTTTTACAGAATTAATTATCTTTTCTGCAACTTCTAGAGCAACGTCACTTTCTAAGAGTGCCATTTCAAGTTCAAATAGAATATCATCAATATCTTTTTCTGATATTGTCTTTTTAGTGACAAATGAGAACATTCCAGATTTTTCTTCTTCAGAAGGAACTTCTTCCTGCTTCACTTCAGGTTTTTGCACTTCTTCTTTTTTTTCCCTGGAAAAAATTCCGGATATTTTTCCTTTAACTCCACTTTCCTCATCTTTCTTAGAAGGTCCTTCCATTTCTTCAGAAACTTTTTCTGGAATAGTTTCCTCTTTTTCCTGTGGAGTTTCTTCTAAAAGAGTATTTTCTTCTGCTTTCTCATCTTCTTTAGAAATCTTATCGCTGATTTTTCCAACAGTACCACTAAATTTCTTTTTAAGTGATTCAAACAAAATACTCACTCCTTTTTAAAACCCTCAAAAACTTTGTTCTTGGTTAAGAAAAAAGTTAAGCATGCAAAAACTTCGTTTTTGCGGCCTGCAATCTATGATTTGCAGTTCAGGAAATCAAAGCATACGAATCTTCGATTCTTTGCGTCAAAATTCGTAGAATTTTGACAGATTTCTTTCAACGTTAAAATCGGAGCTTACGAAACTTCGTGTTCGAAGGCTCCAAAATCCGTATGATTTTGACAGATTTTTTGAATGCAAGTTACTGGTGTTTAGCTTCTTCAGTTTCAACTTTTCTCAGCAGTGCTTCTGCTTCAGGGCTCTTTTTGACAATATAATCTGTTAACTTCTGCACATCTCCAACCATTTTATCAACTAACTGTTCAAGCTCTTTTTTTTGGGAAGATATGCTCTCTTTAGCTTCTCCAATATTTTTCTTTGCAGCGGCACCTGCACCAAGACCCATTACAACCTGATCTGTGTTTTTAATCTCTGCAATTACAAAAGAGCCTGCACCAATTGGAACAAAGGTTTCAGTGTTCTCTTTTCCTTCAATTGCATTTAAAGATTCTTCAGCAGATGTTAATTCTGCAATAGAAGCTCTTACTGTTTCAATTTGTTGTTGTAGAAGTTCCAGCTGGCTCTGATACATGTTAATTTCATTAACCATCTGTTCGAGCCTTTGTTTATCATCCATAAAAATCACCCTTCAATTAAGGCTTTGATTATTGGATCCTGTACTTCATCTTCTGAAATTTCTTTAATCTCTTCTATGATTATTTTGTTTCTCTTGATTCCGTGTTTGCTTCCAAAATCAGAATAAATCTTTTCCTGTATATCTTCTTCTTTTATAGCTTTTAACTCCTTTGTAAAAGGTTTAAAGCTTTTTCCCATCATAAATTTGCCTTGAATTCTAAATATTTTTGTTTTCATTCATATCCCTCAAGAAAACCTAATGCTTCTTCAATTCTTGCAAGTTCAGGACCTGTTGTATCTAATCCGACAATAACACCCTCAGAATTTGCTATTGTGCATGCGCCAACAAGCCTTATGCCTTTGTTTACAGTTCCAATATCTGCTGGAACCTTCATCACATTTTCAATAAATTTAAGTTCTTCTGCTGATGCAGATGGATGAGCTAATACTCCTTTATTAGTGGCCACTGCAACAGATCCTGTTATTTTAAAGCCGGCTATACTTCCTCTTTGAACTTCAACGTCTAGAACGTTTTCGATTATCTCCAAGGATTCATCAGAAAGCAGTGGATTTACAATTGCACCGTTATCATTTGCAAGGACTATATTACCTACAGCAGTGAATCTATCAGGAATTCTTTCCACTTCTATATCCATTTCTTTAATGGTTTCTATTTCGCTTTCAAGAGCGAATGGAGAAACTAAGAATCCCTTTGAATTTCCCACTGCCAGTGCTCCAGCAAGATTACTACCACTAATTGGGGTTTTAATTACTGTTACTCCTAAAGTGTTTTCTATCAGATTTTCCATTGCTTCTGATAAATTAGAGGGAACTATAGCTGCATGATCTGTAGCTGATATTGCAACTCCAATATTTGAGTTCCCGTACAGGTTAGCTTTCCTAATCATTAAGTTCACCTATTCAACCAAGGTGACTGCCACTGAACCGTCTTCCTCTTCAACAGCTTTTACTTTAATTTTAGGAGGTATTTTCTGGATTCCTCTTTCCCATATTTTTTCGTTTACAGATGCATCGATCTTAATGTCTTCTGCTTTCATATGTTGTTTTATAAATTCTTTTACGTAACGTACTGCTCTCGGGGACCTCATTGTCCTTGGAACATTTTTTACTTTTCTTAAAGGTATAACATAGACTCTTTCCATTTAAATCCCCTACACTTTTAGTTTACTTCTTCTCCATTGTCTCATTTTAGGATGAGTTCTTACTTTTCTATTTGTTTTAAGCATAACCCATAAAGGTACACGCCTGTTCTGCTTATTGGCTTTAGCAAGCCTTAATTTCTTAGCTAATGGCCTATTCCTACTCATTTTTTCACCACATTAATTTAAGTTTTTATAATTATAATAAATTTTATTTTTTCCAGCCTATTACTCTTGATTGAACATGTTCTGGGAATATTTTCTGTGCAAAATTTTCCCCCTTAATTGCATCTATAAGATATCTTATTTCTATCTCATAATCAGAATTATTTTCCATATTTGTCTGTTCTTTTTTAACTTCAAATATCTTTTTTGAGAGATCGTTTATGGTCTTATGTCCAAATCCTCGTAGATTAATATATTCAACATTTCCCCGCGCTTCAAGACTGTTTATTTCACCAGATTTAAGTTTTGGAATTTTATCATCCCTTCGCGTTCCATCTGCCACCACTTCATAGTTTTCTGAAACCAGATATAATACTTCTTTATGAATGTAATTTATTCCATTATTGGGAAACCCATCATTAATAATAATACTGGTTGCATTTTCTATAAGGGATCTGTCGGCTTTAAAAACACGATGCTTAAATCCAAGGGAAGATGCTGATTCTACTGCAGGTTTAAATGAATCAAAAACCCCGAAATTCAGAGTTACAAGTTCAATTTCGTATCCTAACTTTTCGAGAATCACAGCCATTAAAGAGCTGTCCTTTCCTCCACTGTATAGAACACATGCTTTCATTTTCTTGTTATATTAATCTCTCTTCTTTGACCGGCAAGGTTTTTTAGAAGTTCTTTCAGCTGTTCATCAGTTATTTTTGATTTAATTCTTCCCATCTGGGCAAGTTGAATTAACTGAAGTTCAATCTGATCAACCATTTCCGGTTTAGTTAATCTGAGGTTTGCAAGTCTGCCCCTGGCTTCAGGGGTAAGGATTTGCATCATAGCCTGTCTTTTTTGAGCTTCTAATTCGCGTCGGGCCTGTTCCTGCTCCTGAGATGCCGCTTGCTGTGCTGCAGCTTGCTGTTGTAATTCCTGCATTCTTTTACGTCTTAATTCTTCAATATCGCTCAAAATTGGACCTCCATGATATTATATGTTACCCTCAATCTAGTAGTTTGCAAGTTCTGGAACTTCTTTTTTAACAATATTTGATGTTTTGTCAAGGAAAGATTTTCCTTCAGGAGTTACAATTCTTCCTTCTTTAACCTTTGCAATGTATCCAGCATCTTCAAGCTGTTGTAGGGCTGTTCTAATTATGGAACCGCTTCCTTTTGCAAATTTTTCAGGACTGGAACCTCTATCCTTTTTTCCACCGTAGTATGATCTTAAACTGTTCATTCCGACAGGGCCGTCTATGTACACTCTTCTTAAAAGAGATGCACATCTTGTGTACCACCAGCCCATTTCTTCGGGTCTTCTTTCTTTGTGAACTCCTGTTTTAACAAATTTAGCCCATTCTGGCGGGTTTATTTTCTTATTCTGGCTTAATTCTTTTGCAATTGTACTTATCAGTAAATCTGCAGGTACATCATAAACTGTAGTCATATTTATCCTCCTAATTATCTAATTATCTCACTCAAAAATTCTTTCAAAATCTTCGATTTTGATGTTTACGAAGCTTTGCTTCGTAACCTCGAAAAATTTCATTTTTCACATGCAGCAAAAATCAAAGATTTTTGCATGCTATGAATTTTTGGTGCTTGCAAAACCAAATGTTTTGCAGCCGTGAAAATTTTCAATTTTCACATGCCCTGAAAATCTATGATTTTCGAGGGCTTTTTTTAAATATTACAGCAACATTTCCTCTTAAATCAACTAGTTTAGAGTTAGATTTTTCGATTATATTGTTTATATAATTTTGTTTTTCTGAAGATATATTTTTTGCAAACTTTAATTTTATTACTTCGTGAGCTTTAAGCTGTCTTTTTATTTCATCAATAACATTCTGGTTGATTCCAGATTTTCCAATATTAATGGTGATTGTTGAAAGTGATCTATTCATTAATTCCTTTTTTGATAATGCAGGATTCAATCTTTTTCCTCCTTTTATCCTTTATCTCTCTTATATATGGAACCTTCATTACATTTCCACATTCAAAACATTTAATAGTAACCGATGAATCTTTTAACCTGATCTGGCAGTTCTTTCCTGGTTTCAGGAATTTATAACAGTTTTTACAGAATCTCCTCTTCCAGATTCTGGGCATTCTTATATTGTATTTGGTTGCAATGTTTCTGGCCATCTGGACGTATCGGTGCGACCGTTCAGGATGGGTATTGAATGATTCATCTGCAAGTTTAAAGAGAATATCAATCCTTTCTCTTGCTATTTTTAACATCCATTGCGGTCTTCTTCCCCTTCTCAAATTATGGCCCCAAAGCAATCGTTGTTAATATTCAGAACATAGAAATTGGTCTTAAGCTCTTATGCTGGGGGTTTGAATTGTTAAATCCATATTTAATACAGTATTTTATTTCATGGAATTAACATCATCAATAATCCTCAATATAACATATAATATACTTAAGAATAATATTGTAATTTATTTAATATTCTCTTTAAAAAGCTTTTCCCTTTTCTGTTAAATAATAAAAATGATTTTATATTAAACTTTATGTTAAAAATCATTTAAATATTCCAAAAAATCCACACTACCTGCTGGAAACTTTTTATCACCATTTATCACATCAATTATTAAATCTACAACTTCTTCAGGCGCAATACTGCTTGTATCTATTTCATTTACCTTATCTCCATGAATTTCGTGTGCTTCATAGGAACAGAGATCAATTGCCTCTGCTTCAATATTTTCACGGATTTTACTTTTTTCCCATCCTTTGGTTTCCATACGCCGCTTCAAAACATCAGGATTGGCTCTTAAAACTATGACAATATCAGAATTTTCAAAAAGATGTGAAAGATGCCCTTCAATGATAGTAAAATTATTATTAATTTCACCTACTATTCTGTTCATTTCATCAAATAAAGCATCTAAATCCACAATTTTATATTTCCGTACTTCATCAATACTTGTGTACAGATGTTTTTCCTCTACAAGTTGATTGATATCAATAAGACATGCATCTAACCTTTCTGCAAGCAGGCTTGAAACTGTTGTTTTTCCAACTCCTGGTGTTCCAGTAATGAGTATGATCATGCTATTCATAATTTTATTTTAATTTTTCAATGAGTATCTGGGCTATTCTTTCCCCTGATAGGAGCATTCCACCAAATATTGGACCCATTCGTGGGGATCCATAAACTGCGTTTGCAGCCATTCCTGCAACGTACAATCCCGGATAAACTTCTTTTGTATTATCCATCAGGGCTTTTTCTCCAATATCCGCCCACATTGGTTTTTCTCCAATGATTCTACCAGTTTCTGTGTTGAGTTTAGGCCCTACCTTTCTTTCTACAACTTTTACCACTTCACAATCGTGTCCTGTGGCATCAACAACTGCTTTTGTCCGTATGGTGAGTGGATCAACATGTAATCCTCCCATTTCAACTGCACTCCAGTTTAAAACAAGTCCAGTTATATCTGGCTTTTCCTGGATCATTACATCTTCAATACTCATTAAATTAAAGACTTTAAGACCTGCTTGTGTTGCTTTAGAGCATAAAGTTGATACAGATTCTATAGAATCAGCCAGATAATAATCCTCTTCATATCTCACTGTTTTTATACCAAATTCGTCTAGAATTCGCCTACTTTCTTCCTGAACAACTATTTTATTAAACATCATGCCGCCGCCCCACATTCCGCCGCCGATGCTTAATTTTCTTTCAAATAAAGCTACTTTAATGCCTGCTTTTGCAAGATAATACCCTGCTGTAAGTCCTGCAGGGCCTCCTCCACCAATAGCAACATCAATATCAGTGTAATCCAGGAAATCTTCCATAAAGCTTTTTATTATCGCTTTTGATATAACCACATCATCTAATTTCATTTTTTCACCATTCTATTTTATGATCATTCTTTAATTAACGACAGTTATTTTTTAACTATTATTCTTAAAACATCTTTATCATTTAACACATGTTCAAGGCCCACCTTCTGCCCTTCGAACTTTACCGATGTCCCCCAAACTTTTGCATGCCTGAAATTCCTTACAAAATCACGATGGAGCTTATTTGCCACATCCCTAACAGTTGATCCTTTTCGAATTATTAAGGGCTCTTCATAATCTGCTTTTTTACCCTGCGGTTTCAAAAAGATACGGATTAAAGCGAGCTTATCAAATATTTTTCGTTTAAGATCCTCAATATTAGTTTGCTTATTTGCAGATATAAAAATCGCATCAGGTATATCTGATTTAAGTTCCTCCAGATATTTTTTATCAACCAGATCTATTTTATTTACAACCTTTAGCATGGGAATGTAGCAGCAGCTTAAATCCAGACTGTCAATAAATTGATCCATGGTCACATTATCACGAATCAGAATATCTGCACTGTGTATTCCATATTCATTCAGGATGGATCTGATCGTCTTTTCATCTATATTGGTAAGTTCTACTGTAGAAGAAATTGTAAGGCCTCCAAGCTTTTTAGGCTTTACAGTAACATCAGGTCTGGTCTGGTTTGGCCTTATGCCAATATTTTTCAACTCTTCTGTAATTACGTTAATATGCTGGGGATTAAAAACGTCAAGAACTATTAAAACCAGGTCTGCATTCCTGGCAACAGATAAAATCTCCTTTCCTCTCCCTTTACCCTTGGAAGCTCCAGTAATTATTCCAGGAATATCAAATATCTGGATTTTAGCCCCTTCATATTCCATAATCCCAGGGATTATCTCAAGTGTTGTAAATTCGTATTCTCCAATTTTAGATTCTGCATTGGTAAGATCATTGAGAAGCGTTGATTTTCCAACAGATGGAAATCCAACCAGCACTACTGTAGAGTCTCCACTCTTTTTAACATGAAATCCTTTCCCCTTAGTACCTGAACTGCTCCTTTGCAGGGATTCTTCTTTTAACTTTGATAATTTAGCCTTAAGTTTACCTATGTGGTGTGATGTGGCCTTATTATACGGCGTTTTTTGAATTTCTTCTTCAATTTTTTTAATTCTATCTTCAAGAGCCATAAATCTCACATAAAAGTAGTTAGATTAATAAAATGATTTATAAAAGTATATTCTAAATCAGGGTTTTCTAATAATTTCTAATACATAAATACTGCATATAAAATTCTACTTTAAATCATAATAATGATTATTTAGTTAAATTTGATTAATATTAATCTTTTCATCCTTAAAAAAGTTTTTAATTATAAAATTTTATATCGTATAAAACTCATATCTAACCATGGTGATATGATGAATGTTAAAGAAATTATGATTGAAGGTGTGGAAACCATTGGTGAAGATGAAACTCTGGATACTGCTTTGAAAAAATCCACCGAGGAGGGTGAAGGTGGAAGCCTTATAGTGGAAAAAAACGGAGAAGTTGTGGGAATAGTGACAACATGGGATGTTCTGGAAGCCATAAGCAGTAAAAATAAATTAAATAATACTAAAGTTCATGATGCAATGGAAACTCACCTTGTAACTGTCCATACTGATACCCCTATTGAGGAAGCAGCGAAAGAAATGGTAGATCATGGTATTTGGAGATTACCAGTTGAAGAAGCAGGCCAGATAGTGGGAATCATCAGTGCAACAGACATTCTTCTAAATGAAATACGAAGCATGATGTAAATCTAAAAAATGACAAAAAAAATAAATTATTAGATTCCAGCAGTAGGAATCTATTCATCTTTAACTTACATTCCAGACAATTACACCTGGTTGAGCATGGGCGAGCTTAAATCTGGTCAGTCCATAACCACCCATAAACATCAATCTTGTAAACATTGAATCTTCAAGTTCTTTATTCATAGCCACTGCTATTAATGAATTGTTCTCCTGTATGAACAGGATACTTACAGGACTATCATTAGTGACAATCTGATTATATACAAGTTTACCATTTTGGATAAATATGAGTTTATGGGGCTCAATTCTTGTATTGTTTGCCTGTAACCATGCGCTAAAGCTGGATCCGTTAATCTGACCACCAACCCCATTTTCAGCATTAATGGTTACAGTACTTCCAGTAACATTTGTAGTTGCTCCACTTACTGAATACATATAACCCTGTCCTGTATTTTCCTTAAAGTTCCAGCTTCCAAAGTAAGACCACCAGCCCGCTTTTCCTATCATGTCACTGCTTGTTATAAACACATGAGGGCTTGGTTTATCTGGATGGGTGTATTTTAAGACATTTTGAGCCTGATCAGGAGTTAATTTATATTCGTTCAACATAATGGTTTGAGCAGCGTTTTTGTCAACTTGCAGGATCTTGTCCAATATCTCAACACTTTTAGCTGTATCTCTGGTATAATTTTCAAGAGTTAAATAACCTAAATCACCACTTGAAGTAAGCATTCTAAGTATACCTGCCGATAAGTTCTCATTATTTGTTAACAGGGCTTTTCCAACCCAATATGCCCTCGGATTATTTTGAGATCCACCATCAAAAGTTGTAGGTCGATCGCCAACAGCTTCAAATAAATAACCGTAATCCCACCATGAAGTTATTACAGTTTCATTTGAGGTATTATTTTTAATCCAGCTCATGGAGTTATAAAATGAATCATCAGAACCTGGAACTACTGAATTTGAAATACCATATGCTCCGGATACTGCAGGGTATGAAACCAGCGCTATTAGCAACAGAATAGCCACCGCACAGTATTTAGTATTTTTAATGTATTTATTGACGGATGGTGCAATTAAACCTATGAAGATACCCGCACCTAATGCAATTGGTAATGAAAATGTTGCAATGAATCTGGAACCCTTTGTCATTGCATATGCGGTAATTAAAAGCCATATGGAGAATAAAACCGCATATAAAACATATTCTTTCTTAGTTTCCATTAACTTACGCTTATCTGCAGTTCCTTTATTTCCTTTTACAGTATCTTTTCTTTCGGTTTTTTCTTCAACATTTTTCTGTATATTTTTTCTTCTTCCCTTTCTCCGGGGCTTCTTTTTTATTTTAGGAGCTTCTTGCTTAACAGCTTTCTTCCCATCTTTTGACTGTAATTTCCATATAAGTAATGGAACACTTAAAATACCTAATAAAAATGCCCCGATGCCTCCAACCCCATTTAGAACTGAAGAAAATGTGGGTATTTGAAGTTCAGATATAGAAACAAGCACACTTGGATATGCTGCATTTGTAGCAGATGAAAGGAGCTGATTCACCACCAAAGGCCGGAATAACGTATTGATAAATCCTGATAATCCTGAATTAATTATTATTAGGATAGAACTGGCCAGTACAACTACGGCAACTGAAAATAATGCTTTTTGATCTATAAACCATTCAAATTTGCTTGAATATTCTTTTACAGGCTTGATTGTTTTCATTCCCAATAAATAATTAGAAACAAGCAAATAAATCACTGCTGAGCCAACGATGATGTAAAATATGTACCACCATCCTTCCCAGGCAAGAGTAAAAAGGAAAAGTGAAATAACCGTCAATATTACAAAAATTGACCTATTTCTGATGCTTTTTACCCTTATACTTTCAATAAAGAACCATACAATCAAAATGGGGAAAAGCATGTTAAACATGTCTGTATCAAAAAAGCCCGCAAATGTATGGGAAAAGTAAAATGGCGCTACACCAACTAAAATTCCCGCGGTTATTCCTCCAAAATCATTAGTAATTCTTCTTATAAATAAGTAAGCAGGAATTACACAAATAGATGCTATGAACGGGGCCATCCAGAAGGCTACCGTTACTAAAGATACATCGCTGAATATATTGACAAATTTATAGATAAATGCAGTAAGATATACTATTAGAGGAGGATATTCCGCTGTTCTTCCAGGAGGAAAATATGAATGCAGATCCCATTGAGTATTATTTATAATAGTATCTCCTAAATGTCCATTATTCAGATAATTTTGAGTCAGCCTGTAATTATAATATGAATCCATTTCACTGAAATATGGAAGGCCATCTTGATCCTGATAAAAAGCCTTCATATCATCTGGAATTATATTTAAATTAGCTGATTCAGCCCTAAGGAAAAATGATAATGAAAAAAGCAAAATTATTATAATTATTGGTTTGGATTTAGATAAAAACTCTTTTGCATTCATATTGAAACCTCTGGTTTTGTTGAAATCACTTATTTCAAGAATTTATTTTAAAAGTATTTAAAAGTTTATAATGAAAATCCGGCAAAATAACCATGAAATCAAGAAGATCAAATTAAACCTATCAAAATAGATTTAGTTGCATAATATTAATTACAGTCAATATCTCATTTTTTAAAGCATAGATTCTTATTTTCTGATTACATACACCGTTTGAAAGAAAATATTGTTTTTATTAAGTATATGAAACTTTTTTTTAAGGCAATGTTCTAATTTTTTATGATTAAATCCTATATGGCTTTCAAATCTCCATTTTTTCTCAAGATCATCCGTTCTATTAAGAAATCCTGCATAAAACAATTCTTTCCATGATAATTCTTCTTTATACATTCCAAGAATGGAAAGACCAAATCTTTGTAATAAAAAGCTTAAACCAACCATATTGGGCACGGAAATAATTATTATTCCATCCTCATTAACCAGCGAAGATATCTCACATAAAAAATCAATTTTTGATTCATATAATTTGTTTTTATCCCCAATATGTTCAAGAACTTCCAGTAAAAATAATACATCAAAAGAGCCATCTATATTTGACATTAACTCTTCAATTTTCATGCCCTGACTACATATACATTGACAATTTTTCAAATTCATTTTATTAATTAAATTCTGGGAAATTTCAATATAATCAGGATCAATATCCACCCCTAAAACTTGAGGAAAATAATTAGATAAAGTAGGTAAAAAACATCCGTCAGCACAACCAAAGTCAATCACATTGGCCTTATTAAAATATTTTTCAGTTAACTTAAGGGCCTTTTCAAAATGAAATCTTTTGATTTTAGAAACTACTGGATTTGAACTGAAATAATTATACTCAGAATATGTTTTAAATTTTTTATTATCTACCCAGAAACCTTTAGTTTCAAAGTCGTAATCTGGTTCAATAAACCTATTTTCAAAAACCATTTTCAAATCCCCATTTATACCATTATTTAGAATTATACTATTTAAAGATTATAAATTAATTCAAATAAACCAAACAGAGATAAAGAACTAAATTGATAGATTATTTTAAACATATTACTGCCTAAAAGTTTAATAAAATACTTCGAAAGCATTAAATTTTAAAAAAGGGTTAGGATTAATAATGAAATCCCTGACTTACCTCATTTAGCTTCTTGCTCTACTGACTTTGTGAGTCAGAGGATAAAAAAGTCAACAAAAGATTTCATTCATTAATTGGAATTATAAAATAAAAAGTAGAACATACAAAAAAATCACTTTCAACCCAAACATGCCTACCATTGCTTTCGGTGATTTTCTTTACAATAGCCAATCCCATTCTTGCTTTTTGATATTCACCAATGGAAATGTATTCTTGAAAATTATTATGATTTAACTTTTTTCTTCCATAGGTGCGGGTATGAGATAATAAATTGCTATTAAAGTATAAATTAAATAAGATACTGGCAGGAATATTAGCGCGCAAATAGCTCCTATTGTATAGAATATTGGACTTACCATAGCTCTTTTAAACCCTTTTCTTATTAATTCATGTGAAATGGATTCATCAACTAAATCATGTTTTGGAATATATATGTACATCAAAAGGAAGCTTAACCCCATAAAAGCCATTACTACTCCATAAATAACCGCAGATACAGGTTGTAACGGATATTCTCCAACTAAAGCCGTTGGAAATGGAATTAAAACTATAAAAAATAGTAACAATCCATTTAACAGCATTAAAGCGCGGTTAGACTTAACTATCATTTTAAATGTTTGGTGATGATTCATCCAGATAATATAGATTACCACAAAACTCAATGCAAAAACAAAGAATTTAGGCCATAAAAGCATTAATTCATTGACAAATTCGGCTGATAAAAATTGATGGGGCATTTCAGGAACTTTAATCTCCAATACAAGCAGAGTAATCACAATGGCAAAAACTCCATCACTGAACATTTCTAAACGATTGGTATCAGAACTTTCTGCTTTCAAAATATTTTTTATCATCTTAAGCTCCAAAAAAGATTATTGAATTACAATTTTATCAATAATCCTTTAAATTTTTCTATTTCTGCATTTACATCATTTTCAGACATGGCAATAGGCCCAAATAATCCAAAAGATGGTAAAACTTCCATTCCGACGAATTCCAGCATTCCATGAGTGATGTAGGTTAAAAGCTGGTTTATATCACCATGAGGGCCTTGTGCAGAGTATACTATTTGTGGAGCTCCAGTGGTGAACGATAACATTGCTTTTTTTCCTTTAAGTAATCCTCCATTGTATATTTTATTTTCTGCAGCATTGAATGCAAATCCATTATAGAAAACCCTGTCAATCCATCCTTTCATAATGGCCGGGAATGATGTCCACCAAATAGGGAACTGGAATATTATTAAATCTGCCCATTTAACTTTATCCATCTCTTCTTTAATGTCATCCGGAATTGATTGCTCATTCATTGCATTATACTGTTCCATTATAGGATTTAAAACTTCTGGATTCATTCTTTTAGGGAAATCTTCTTCATCCAGCACGGCCTTGAATTTCATGGCATAGAGATCAGAGACTTGTACTTTATGACCATTTTCCGTTAGAATTTCCAAAGCTATGTCTTTTAATTTACCATTTAACGATTTAGGTTCTGGATGTGCATATACTATCAATACATTCATGTTTTTTCCTCCAAAATATCTAAATTAAACAAAATTTAACACATTCTTATCAATTTTTCTTATTCATTTCACCAATTTATTATCTTTATTTGCAGTTAAGGATGGGGGATGTTGGAGAGTAAAGCTCCCCCTACTCCTACATGCTCATGATCTATCTCTTTAATGAGAATCATGATGGATTCTTTGGGCATTTCTAAAATTTCAGCGGATATTTCAGTTATTTGTTTTACTAAGGATTCTCTTTGTTTTTTCGACATTTTAGGTGATTCAATATTTATTACTGGCATCTTTAATCTCCCATAATTAAGGTACTAGTCGCTTTTTTCCATCATTCTCAATTTCCCACTGACCATCCAGCCTGAAGGATTCAGCAATAGCGTAGGTGTTTTCATAAAATTGATACTGTGCAATTTTGCCCCCACTTAAAGTGATTTTTATGGCCACATCACTTTCAACCACTTTTCCAGTAGGATTGCTCTTGTATTTGAACCAGCCAAATGCAGCAACAATATTGTTTTCTCCACCTACGATATCTGTGAATTTTATATCTATAAACTCAAAGTTTTTCTCAGAAAATAGTTGTTCAAAGAAATTTTTAACTGCTTCTTTTCCTTTCATTATCTTACCAGTCCATGGAATGGCTGCTCTGGTTAATGGATGATTTGCAGAAGCAACGATCCATTCAATATCCTCAGTCACATAATCTTGCCAATTTCCACCAGTTGATATGGCTTCAATGAATTTTTCAACTACTTTTAGATTCTTATTTTTTTTCATGTTTATCACTTCATTTTATTGTTAAAAATTTAAATCAAGCTAATTATTGTTGATTTTTTATTCAAAATTTGTTATAATGAACCCGAGATTCATCATATAATTCTCTGGGAGCAGGTTTTTCTCCAGGATAACCTATGGGGATTAAAGACAACGGCCATATATTTTTAGGTAAACCCAGTACCTCCTTTATCCCCAATACTCGATCTTCAAGGGGGTAAACTCCTGTCCAAACCGCTCCCAGTCCCAAACTGTGGGCGGCCAGTAAAATATTCTGAGAAGCTATGGAACAGTCCTGAACCCAGAAATCGGGAAATTTTAAAAGTTTTTCATCTGCACAGACTAAAATTGCCAGTGCAGCATCAGCCACCATCTGCCCATTAGGATGGACCTTGGGAATTTCCTTTAATAATTGGGGCTCATTAATCACTATAAATTGCCAAGGCATTTGATTAACAGCTGTGGGGCCACTCATGGCAGCTTCTAATATTTTTTTAACATGTCCCTCGGGAATTATCTTGTTTTCATACTTACGAACACTTCTTCTGGTTTTAATGGCAGTCAAAACATCCATATTTACACCTCAAAATTTATATTGTATGTACAACTAATTTTAATTTGTATGTGCAAACAATATATAAATGTTTCTATAAAATCATAAAATAAAGATAAATTCATATATATTCAAAGAAGAATTATTTTATTAAAGAAAAATAGAACAAAATAATTTAATTAATATAAAATACTAATTAATAGGTGAATAAATGGTTAAAGAGGATTCATGTGACATTTTTTGCAATTGTCTTTATTTTACCAGCAACAAATTAAATAGAATAATAAGTAAAATGGCAGAAGAGGAATTTATAAAAACAGGGCTTTCACCATCATATGCCATTGCTTTAATGTTAATTAATACCGAACCGGGATTGTCACAAAACGAAATAAGCAAAAAACTTAATATAAAGCCTTCTACAACTTCAAGATTTCTGGATAAGCTTGAAATTAAAGAATTGGTAACTAGAAAGGTTAATGGAAAAGTATCTTACCTTTATCCTACAGAAAAAGGGATGGAATTAGAAGAAAAAATAGAAAAATGCTGGAAAAACTTATATAATCGTTATTCCGAGATTTTAGGATTTAAAGAAGGTGATGAATTAACCAAATCCATTTATAATGCAGCTAATAAACTAGAAAGATCTTAAATATAAAAATAGATTTCTAAGACTTAAATCCAATTTAAAGCCTATGCAGCCTCATTCAAGGACTTTGTAAATCTACACTTAGGAAAGCCGCTGCAGCCGATAAATTCACCGTATCTGCCCATTCTTTTTATTAATTGATTCCCGCACTGAGGACAGACACCAACAGCTTCATTTGAAGGTTCCTGCCCTTCTCTGCCGCATTTTGGATCGAGGCACGCCCTCTGGCGAGGTTTTCCAAATGATATCATTGGAAGGCCGCATTTTTCACATTTTGTTTTAAGTACATTGGTGCCTCGAGGTATGGGATAAGTAATTTTACAATCAGGATAATTAGAACAGCCTACAAAAGTGCCCTTTGTTCTTGGAGAGTATTTCATAACCAGGTTACCGCCGCATTTACATTCTCCAACAATTCGGCTTTCCTGATAAGCCTCATAAAGTTTTTCACCGATTTCTAATTTATTCTTTTCAATATCATCAAGAATAGATGATACCTCTTGTTTCGCCTCTTCAATAACCTGATCTTTTGTTATTTTATCTTCCATAATCCCTTTAAGTTCCATTTCAAACTTTCTTGTTAGTTCTTCGCTGGTAATATCCTCTGAATATTCTTTAAGTGTGTCTATAAGGTGTTCACCGAGTTCATTGACTTTTATTTTCTGCCCTTCAATGTATTTTCGGTCATAGAGTATGGAGATTATGTTTGCCCTGGTTGATTTTGTTCCAAGACCTCTTTTTTCAAGTTCTCGTATCAAAGAAGCTTGATTGTATCTGGCAGGCGGCTTTGTTTCTTTTTCTTCACAAATAATCTCTTTAACCTTTAAAGTGTCTCCTTTTTTGATTTCAGGGAATGTATCATTTTCGATTTTTCTAAAGGGATAATGATCAAGCCATCCCATTTTAGCCATTCTTTTCCTGCTGAAGCTAAACTCCTGTGAATTAATCTCTAAGTGTGTTTTCATAGATTCTTGAATTCCTTCTTCGCCAAATACTGATATAAATCTAAAAGTTATGAGTTCATAAAGTTTTTGATCGTCTGTATCTAAATTCTTAGGTAATGTGCCTGTTGGATGTATAGCTGGGTGTGCTTCATCTGTTTTTTTACCTTCATTTGGTTTTAAAGGTTTTTTGAGTGCTTCCACATGTTTTTTGAATGTAGTGCTTTTACTTAATTTTTTAAGTATTTTGTCGTATCCAATGCTTTTTGGAAGTTTCTGTGATGAAGTACGTGGATATGAAGTGTATCCTTCAGTATAAAGATTTTGAGCTATTTGCTGGGTCTTTTTAGGGCTGAAACCAAAGACTCCGTATGCTTCTGACTGAAGGCTTCCAAGATCAAAAGGAAATGGGGGTAATTTTTTGGTTTCTCTTAGAGTAATGTCCTTAACAACTGCATCTTTACCTTCACAGTCAGCCAGGATTTTATCTGCATCCTTTCTTTCAAATATTTTCCCTGTTTTATGATCAGCAATTATATCCCCTTCAAGAGCAGCTTTTATAAGCCAGTAAGGAATAGGGACGAATTTTTTAATTTCTTTTTCCCTATCTACAAGTATAGATAAAGTTGGTGTTTGTACTCGCCCTGCAGAAAGTTGAACATATCTTTTTGTGGCAGAACTTATTGAAGAAGTTAAATATTTCGATATATTAACCCCAAATAGAAAATCAAGCACATGTCGGGCAATACCACTATCTACCTGCCTGAAATCGATGTCAATTGGATTTTCATAAGCTTTTAGGATATCTTCTTTAGTTAAAGTTGAAAATTTCATTCTTGAAGCCTTTTTTATGCTATCTTCACCGCAGGCGTATTTCAGTGCATTGTACCCTATTAAAGTTCCTTCTATATCATAATCACATGCATGAATGAATTTATCTGCACCTTTGGAAAGCTTTTTGATGGCATCTATATATCCTTTAACATATTTTTTCTGTTTATCTTTTTCATAGAGTGGAACCCATTCAATATCAAAAATTTTTTTCTGCCCGGAGCTGGTGGGAGAAAGAGAATATAAATGACCTACTGCAGATAATACTGTTGTTTTTTTCCCATTTTCTTCAAATTCATAGTATGGAACTTTTTTATAGCTGTTCTTTATTGAATCTTTAGATAATGCCTTAGCTATTTTTTCAGATGATTTTGGCTTTTCACAAATTATGACTTCATGCATGGTATCACTCAAAATAACCCTCGAGAAACCGTTATAGTTCGGATTTAATAATAATTTGGTAATATTTTATAATATTTTTATGTATATTAATTAACATAAATATAATAACCTTCCTATATTTAAAGCATGATGATATTCAGTATCTCACTTTAAGAATAATAGTACAACTTATAACGACTTAAAAAAGGCTAATCCAAAAATAAGCCAAAATTATTTATATAAACAATAAAATACTCAAATAATAATCCGGTTATGTTTTAAATATCATTTTACCATTGACAATATACACACATAATAATTTTGTTACAAAATAGTTAAACCCAAACATAATTAATTTATAATTTTATTGATTCAAAGGAGATTGTAAATGTTAATCGGCGTTATATCTGACACACATATTCCTGAAAGAGCATCGAAAATACCTGAAGTAGTTTTTGACTTGTTTAATGAAGTGGATATGATTCTACATGCAGGAGATCTTGTTTCATTAGATATTTTAGATGAACTTCAAAAAATTGCCCCAACAAAATGTTCTCAGGGAAACATGGACAGAGCTTATGGTGTTAAACTACCCAAAAGCGTCGTTTTCGAGGTTGAAGGAATTAAAATTGGGCTAAATCATGGTGAAGTCTATCCAAGAGGAGATACCCAACAGTTAAAGTATATTGCTCTTGAAATGGATGTAGAAGTATTAATAACCGGACATACCCACTGGCCCTTTATTAAAGATGTTGGTGATGTTCTTCTTTTAAATCCAGGGAGTCCAACTGTCCCCCGATTATCAGATCCTTCAATAATGCTTCTGAATATTGAAAATAAAAAATTAGATGCTGAAATTGTTAAAACAGGAGCCCCGGTATGTAAAGCTCTTAATTTCAATGGTAAATTAAAGTAATTATTAGAGGTTGAAGGAAAATTTTATTTTTCCTGAACTTTTGGAAATCATAGATTTCGAAGGGCACAAAATATTGAAAAAAATTGAGGTTGAAGGAAATTTCATTTCCTGAACCCAAAAACAAAGTTTTTGAGGCTTAATATGGGAAAAAGATGGGAAATTGAAAAAAAGAAAGAACATTATTATAAACTGGCTAAAAAGGAAAAATACAGATCACGAGCATCATTTAAACTTCTTCAGTTAAATAAGCGCTTTAAAGTAATTAAACCTGATGATTATGTGGTTGATTTAGGTGCCGCTCCAGGAGGATGGTCACAGGTTGCTCTAGACATTGTTGGAGATAATGGACTCGTTGTGGGGGTTGATCTTCAAAGGATAAAACCTTTTGAACATGAAAACTTCATTCAAATAACTGGAGATTTTACAGAAGATGAAACCATAGAAAAAATTAAAAATGCACTTAAAATTGATGCAGATGCTATTTTATCAGATGCATCTCCCAAACTATCAGGAATAAAAGATATAGATCATCTCAAATCCATTGATCTGGCTGAGAATACCCTTAAAATTGCTGAAAAAATTTTAAAACCCGGAGGTAACGTTATTATAAAAATTTTCCAGGGAGAAGAGTTTGAAAACCTTTTAAAGAAGTTAAAAAAGAAATTTAAAACCGTTAAAACAACTAAACCCCCATCTTCTAAAAAGGGAAGTATGGAGATGTATATAATAGCCAAAAAACTATATTAGGTTTTCACTTAAAACAAATGCAATTTATAAATTAAAAATCGTTATTTTTAAATATTATTTTATTTCATCAGATATTAAATTCATTTCCATGCAGCAAATATAATTGTTAAGAATCAGTTTTTTTTATAATTTCATTCATTTTTAATGGCAAAATGGATGCAATAAATAATCATAGTTATATCTTTTT
The DNA here is from genome assembly GCA_030017655.1 of Methanobacterium sp. Lineage (NCBI taxonomy): Archaea > Methanobacteriati > Methanobacteriota > Methanobacteria > Methanobacteriales > Methanobacteriaceae > Methanobacterium > Methanobacterium sp. The sequence continues at coordinate 31,028 of JASEIM010000014.1, forward strand.
TTTAATTCTTTATTTTCAATAGTTGATACTATTAAACCTCCACCTATCAAACCACTGAAAACTATCATATTGGGTTTTTTCTTTACAATGAAAACATTATAACGATGAATATCAGAGCCAATAGAAACGCTAAAATCCTTGTTTTGCTGGAACACCCTCTGCAACTTTTTCGTGATGTATATTTCCAGCTCTTTGGGAAAATTTCCCGATGTCGTGCAGCATTGCTGCTAATTGCAACTCCTTTAAACTCATTTATTACACCGCAATATTTTTTTAATTATTTTAGTTAATACTAATAAATTTGAAGTAATAATGGAATATAGGAATTTATTTTTATAATGATCGTGATATGATGAGATGATTATAAATATTTTTCTATTTTAATCTGGTATAATGGGCTAATTAATAAAAAAATAATTAATAAATGTGATTGGTGCCATTTACTAATTGATATTCAAGGAAATTTGAATAAGATAATTGATATTTGTATGGTAAGAAACCATAGATGAATAAACGCTGGAAGCAAAAATGGCTCTTAAGGCAATTTGTAAACTTATTTTACCGGATAACCATCTGCAACGAGTTTATATTCTTTTATTGTTTATTCCTTGATTCTTCTATTATTGATGAAATCTATGGAGTGCGGATTGTTCTCTATATTAATAATCAGGCTTATTTTTCATGTCTCGAATACTATTAAAGCGTAAATTATTTACATGACTATGTATTATAGCCATAAGGTTGTTATGATATGATATCATTTTCATTAATGTAATACTAATTTAATAAAAAGTGTTAATATCTTCTGAAATCACACATTTCATCCTATAAATATTTATAATAATAAAAAAAAGTCACAAAATTTATTAATGATAAAAATCAATATAATATGGCATGGAACACATGAATGAAGAACTATTTAAAAACTCCTTTTACTTCCTTATGGAAAGCGAATCCATGCCGAGAGAAACTCTTGCCAAGCGCATTAAAGAGTTATCGCGTGATGAGCTTGAAGATATGGCCCAAAGGGCAATTAGCCTCGCATTAAGAGAACGAGAAGCCCGCCATGCTTTACAAACCAGAATTGACAAGCAATTCCATGAAACTCTGTATATGGCTTTTTAAAAGCTATTTTAAATTTTTCTTTTTTAATTTTGGTTTTTGTTTAAATCTCCCCTCTTACTTTACTCAAGCTGGCTTTGGCTTTTTGCATCTGTGTTTTTGCGGTATAAATTCTGTTATTAACTTCTTCTATAGGTTGATTTGCAGATAAAGCGCTTTCAACATCGCCAATAGCAGATTCCGCCTTTACAGCCTCAAGTTCAGCTTCCACAAAATCCTTCTTAGCTTTTTTATTTCCTGTCTTATAGACCTGCATTTTTGTAGAGTCCAGCTGAGATTTTAAAGCAGAAAGATCTGATTTTAATGCTGCAAGTTCATCATAAGCAGTCCCTGTATCCGCATTGGTTGTTAACTTTGAAGAAATTCCTTGGACTCCTATATAAGCAAAAATAGCTATGGTGGCTATCACCATTATTATTCCAAGAAGGGATATTGTCATTGAAGTTGCTTTAAATAAGTTTAATCTTGATCTTTTCATTATGTCACCATTAAAATGCATTTGAGTTGATCTTCATTTTGGTTTGGCCATTTAAGTTAAGATTTAATAATATAAATAGTTATAATTTATTTTAAATTTTGTCATATTTTTTATAGTAAAGATTATTATAGTTATTTGCTGATATAAGTATTGATGGACACCATAACCGAAAAATCAAAAACATCAGTAGCAAAGTTTGAAGACTTTTTTAGTACAGAATACAAAGATGCTGTATTTGAAGCCCTTGAAAAGTATCCAGATGAGCGATCTGTAGTAGTTGACTATTTACAACTGGAAATGTTCGATCCAGATCTGGCTGATCTATTGATAGAGAAACCCGAGGAAGTTATTAAAGCAGCTCAAAAGGCCATTAAAAACATTGATACCACAAGGAAAAATGCGGATTTGCAGGTTAGATTTGAAAATGTAAGTAATAATGTACCTTTAAGAGAACTTAGAAGTAAATATATCGGTAAATTCGTTGCAGTAGATGGGATTGTTAGAAAGGCTAATGAAATCCGTCCAAGGATTGTAAATGCAATGTTTGAGTGCAGAAGCTGCATGAGGCTTCATGAAGTTCCTCAAAAAAGCAATATGATCAGTGAACCTGCCCTCTGTAATGATTGCGGAGGCAGATCATTTAGATTACTTCAAGAAGAATCCGAATTCTTAGATACTCAAACCACAAAGCTTCAGGAACCTTTAGAAAATTTATCAGGAGGAGAACAACCAAGACAAATTAATGTAGTCTTAGAAGATGATCTGGTTGATATGATTACTCCTGGAGACATAATTCGAATTACCGGAACTCTAAAGACAGTTCGAGATGAGAAAACAAAGTTATTTAAAAATTATTTATACTGTAATTATATTGAGGCACTTGAACAGGAATTTGAAGAGCTTCAAATAAGCGAAGAAGATGAAGAAAAGATTAAAGAACTTGCAAAAGACCCAAATGTTTATAATAAAATCATTAACTCCACTGCACCTTCAATTCAAGGATACAGAGAAGTAAAAGAAGCCATAGCCCTTCAGTTATTTGGAGGTTCTGCAAAAGAGCTTGAAGATAAAACAAGAATCAGGGGAGATATTCACATACTGATTGTGGGGGATCCGGGTATTGGTAAATCCCAGATGCTTAAATATGTTTCTAAACTTGCTCCACGTGGAATTTATACAAGCGGTAAAGGTACAAGTGGGGTAGGACTTACTGCTGCAGCAGTTAAGGACGATCTGGGAGGCTGGTCCCTTGAAGCGGGGGCATTGGTCTTAGGAGACCGTGGTAATGTCTGTGTGGACGAACTTGACAAGATGAGGTCAGAAGATAGATCAGCAATCCACGAAGCCCTTGAGCAGCAAACAATAAGTATTGCTAAGGCAGGGATTATGGCAACTTTAAATTCCAGATGTGCCATGCTTGCTGCTGCAAACCCTAAATTTGGGAGATTTGACCGTTATAAATCCATAGCAGAGCAAATTAACCTTCCTGCACCCATACTTTCGAGATTTGATTTAATATTTGTTGTTGAAGACAAACCAAATGCAGAAAGAGATAAGAAACTTGCAGGGCATATTCTGAATATACATAAAAGTGCTGAAATACCCTTTGAAATTGATCCTGAACTATTAAGGAAATATATTGCATATGCAAGGAAAAACGTTCATCCACAGCTTACTCATGGAGCTATAGAGGTACTTCAAGAGTTTTATGTTGGGATGAGAGGTAGCGCTGAGGATGATGACTCTCCAGTTCCGATTACTGCCCGTCAGCTTGAGGCTTTAGTACGTCTGTCTGAAGCAAACTGTAAAATACGGTTAGGAAAAGAAGTTACTGCCGAAGACGCAAAAAGAGCCATTAAATTACAACAAGAATGTATGAAACAGGTTGGTCTTGATCCAGATACCGGTAAAGTGGATATTGACAAAGTTGAAGGTCGAACACCCAAATCAGATCGTGATAAGGCCAGAGTTCTTCTGGATATTGTTAAAGAATTGAGTGACGAGTATGGTGGCAGAGTACCTGTAAGTATACTCACCGACGAGATGTCAGATAGGTATAAAGTAAGTGAAGACAAAGTTAAGCAAATTATAACCAAATTAAAGCAGCAGGGATTAGTATTTGAGCCTGCAACCGGTTATCTTAAAACAGTATGATTGAAGTATTCGTTCAATCATCAATTTTTTATATACTTAAAAGCATAATATATATGCCTTTAAATTTAGAATATTATTTTTAAGATTATAATATTACAAATTTATTTTAGTTAAGGAGGTTAAAAAATGAGCGATTATGATAAATTATTAGATAGAGCAATAGATCAATTACCACAAAAGGTTTTTGAAACAACAAGATTTACCGTTCCTAAAGCTTATTCAGTAATTCAGGGAAATAGAACCATAATACAGAACTTCAAAGAAATTGCCGAAGCTTTAAATAGAGATCCACAGCACCTACTAAAATTTTTACTCAGAGAATTAGGAACTGCAGGAAATTTAGAAGGCAGCAGGGCAATAATGCAGGGGAAATTTACCCATTATCTCATAAATGACAGAATCGATGATTATGTTAAGAGATTTATCATGTGTCATGAATGTAACAGACCAGATACACGTATAATCAGAGAAGATCGTATATTTTTACTTAAATGCGAAGCTTGCGGTGCTAAAGCTCCATTAAAAACATTATAAGGGATATATTCCCCTTAATATTATTTATTTTAATTGATTGATATTATGTTTTGTCCAAAATGTGGAAAGACTGATGAAGAACTTTTTGACAATCTTTGTAAGTCCTGTTTTCTTGAAAATCTTGTTTTAGCAGAAATACCTGAGAAAATAGAAATTACTGTATGCGCACACTGCCAGTCACGCCTTATAAGTGGCAAATGGCATGAATTAGAGCTATCTGATGAAGAAATTATTCTAAATACTTTAAATAGCCACATAACCATTAATAAATATGCTCAAAACGTTGAAATTGAAGTTGAAACTTTATTTGCACGGGGTTCAAATATTGAATCCATTGTTCATGTAAAAGGAACTGTACTTGGCGAAATTATTGAACAGGAATACAATCTTAGGGTTAAAATCATTAGAACTGTTTGTCCAGAGTGCAGTAAGTTTGCATCAGGCTATTATGAAGCTGTAATACAGTTAAGGACAGATAAAAGAGTTCCTGATGATGAAGAAATAATGACAGCTGATGCAATAATTGCAGAAAATATCGATAAGATAGCAAAAAAGAACAAAATGGCCTATATTTCAGAACGTGCTGTGCTTAAAGAAGGTGTTGATTACTATGTTGGCTCTTATAAAGTTGCAAAAAGGCTTTCAAATTCTATAAAAGACCATATGGGTGGTATTATCAAAGAATCCCCACGTCTCATGGGTAGAGATAAATCAGCGGGAAAAGACCTTTACAGAGTATGGATTTCAGTGAGAATACCCTATTTTAAAATTAATGACTTCATAAAACTTGATAAAACTGTGGGGCAAATATTAAACATTGACGGGAAGAGAATTTTGATTAAAGATTTAATTTCAAGAAATCAAATTTCAATTCAATGGAGAGATTATGATAAAATAACGCCTATTGCAAGAAAAGAAAATGTGATGGAGACTACAGTCACTGCAAAAACTCCAGATTCAATCCAAATACTTCATCCTGTAACCTATGAACCTGAAGACCTTGAAATCAATGATGAATATGCAGGGATTGGGATTGGATCCCAGATACATGTAATTGAAATTGACCATGTTCTTTACATTTTGGATACCGTCGAAAGATCGATAGATTTTTCGGGCCGTAAAAATTCGTAGAATTTTTACAGGATTTACACAATATTTAAATTGTATAAAATGAAACTTAAATAAAGATTTAAATTAAAAATATTATCTAATTCTTTAAATTACTCAATACAATATATTTTAGATAATTTACGGTGATATGATGGACATTGATGCTAAAATTGACATGATAGAGAGCGGAACGCTTGAAATAATTTCCCATGATGAACTTAAAGAAAAACTTCAAAAGGATTCTCCTGTAGCTTATATAGGTTATGAACCCTCTGGGAAAGTTCATCTTGGACATGCTATTACCGTAAAGAAAATGATAGACCTCCAGAAAGCAGGTTTTAAGATTAAAATCCTTCTTGCAGATCTTCATGCTTATCTAAACGGAAAAGGCACCCTTGAAGAAATAAAAGTAATTTCAGAATACATGAAGCAGTGTTTTCTTGCCCTTGGCTTAAATGAAGAAACTGAATTCATTTTAGGGTCTTCCTTCCAGACAGATGAAAACTACACACTTAAGATTTATGAATTAGCACTTTCAACTACTTTAACACGTGCAAGAAGAAGTATGGCCCAAATTACAAGAGATAAAGAGGATCATAAAGTTGCAGAGGTTATTTATCCTATAATGCAGGTTATTGACATGCTATTTTTAGATGTTGATCTGGCATTAGGAGGGATGGAACAGCGAAAAATCCATATGCTTGCAAGGGAAAATCTGCCCAAAGTAGGGTCACCTGCACCTGTCATCATCCACACTCCTCTTCTTCATGGGACTGACGGCAGTGAAAAGATGTCTTCGAGCAAAGAAAACTTCATAGCCATTGATGATTCTCCTGAAGACATAAAAAAGAAGATAAAAAACAGTTACTGTCCAGCAGGAGAAATTGAAGGCAATCCAGTGATAGAAATAGCAAAATATTTTATTTATGATGTTCAGGATACTCTGTTAATTGAAAGACCGTCTAAATTTGGAGGAAATCTTGAATTAAATTATGAAGAGCTTATGGAAGCCTATGAAAATGGGAATTTACATCCATTAGACCTTAAAAATGCAGTTGCTGATAATTTAATCAAGATCTTAGAACCTGTAAGAGAATATTTAAAAAATTGAAATTAGCTTAAAATTACTCAAAGAATAGGTGATCAAATGGAATATGAAATGAAAATACCTGCAGGAGTTCCAGGACAAATACTTGCAGAAATCATGGAAAAATTAGATGTAGATGTTAAACAAACTGATTATGGGCCTGTTATTATTGGTGAAAAAGAAGATCTTGAAATTGCTCAAGATATGATATTAAGATCATTAAATGAAAGGATAAAAGAACTGGAAGGTAGAAAATAGATTATTAATTTTTTAGATTATTCCAGTTCATCAATGATATCGTCGATGATATCATCAACTATATCTTCGATATTATTTTGATCGCTCCATGTGCATAATTCAGTTCCAGGAACATCCCCTATGTCTTCAAATGTGCTTTCATCACTCCATGCTCTTTCTAAGTCCTCTGAACAAAAACTTAAATCAGTATCATGGTTTTCATAAAGAACATCCCATGTTTCAGAGTTTCTTATTTCCCAGTACCATGTATATGTAATGGCACACTTTTCTTCATTCATTCCACTTGTTAATCCCTTTGTTAGAACTTCGCATACTTTTGATTCCTCTTTATAACCTACAATTAAAGTTTTTCCATCATCAAGGTCAATATGTTTTTCCCAAACATCTTTAGGACCATCAACCTTTTCCAGATCCGTGTTAATTATCATGTCGCTAAGTTCATCTTTATTTACCATATCACTGCTCCCATTTTCAGTGAATAAACTCAAAATTATTTTAGAACTTCATTATTGTATATAAGATATTATGATTAAAATTATACTTATTTTTATGTATATAACTGATTTTGAATATAATTAATTAAAATTATAATTAGATGCATCTGCCGATTTTTGGCGAAATTACTTTCTTTATATCTTCATGTACTTTATTAACCCCATTATTGGCATTTATAACGAAGAAATCATTTGTTCTGGCGAGTTCCAGGTATCTATTCCTGATTTTTTCAAGGAATGCTTTATTTTCGAAACTATCATTACCATCACATCTTGAAATTGCCTTTTCAACATCCAAATCAAGCAATATTACTATATCTGGCTTTTTAACGAATTTATTTAACTCATAAAGCCATGAAGTGTCACTATCTTGTTTTTGATTCGAGTCACTAACACTTTGAGGATTCTGATAAGCGATACTTGAATAAAAGCATCGATCACTTATTACTGCTTTGCCAGATTCCTCTGCGGCTCTTATTGTGTCCATCAGGACCATGCGATCAGCTGCAAATAAAAGTGCAAGTGTTTTCTGGAAATTATCTTCTGTTGCTCTTGGATCTTTAAGAATTTCTCTTATTAATTTACCTGTAGCCGAATCTGTAGGCTCAAAAATCCTTAAAACTTCATATCCATAATCATTTAGCCATTTTTCAAGGAGAAGTATCTGTGTTGATTTCCCCGAGCCGTCAATACCTTCTAAACAAATATACATGTTATCTCCTTATATTAATCATCCGAAATATGATTATAATCTGTTATTTATTTATCAAAACTGTAATTTTCTAATTAATAACGGAAATATTATTTAATTATAATCTTCTATCTACTTTATTAAACATATAATTATCTTAAAAACAAAATAATATCAATCTAACACATTCTACAGATTAATTTTATTAATTATTTCACACCTAAATGGAGAATAATAATGAATAAAGATATTCCCGAGCTTCTGGCACCTGCAGGGTCAATGGATGCACTTAAAGCTGCTGTAAATGCTGGTGCTGATGCTGTTTACCTTGCTGGAAAACAGTTTGGGGCAAGATATTATGCAGATAACTTCGATAATAAGCAGCTGCAAGATGCTGTAAATTATGCTCATTTAAGAGGTGTAAAAGTTTATGTAACAGTTAATACTCTCCTCAATGACCATGAACTCCAAAAAATGGCAGAATATCTTTTATTTTTGTATGAAATAGGAATAGATGCGATTTTAGTTCAGGACATTGGTGTTGCAAAACTGGCAAAAAAACTTGTCCCAAATTTAAAACTCCATGCATCTACCCAGATGACCATTCACAACCTTGAAGGCGTTAAATGGGCATCAGAGTTTGGATTTAAACGTGTAGTTCTTGCCAGAGAAATGGAATTATCCCAAATAAAAGAAATCAGTAAAAAAATTAAATCAGAAGAAATTGAACTTGAAATATTTGCTCATGGAGCATTATGTTATTCTTATTCTGGACAGTGCCTCCTATCTTCATTTATAGGTGGTAGAAGTGGAAACAGAGGGATGTGCGCCCAGCCTTGTCGAAGAAAATATAAAGTTATTTCCGGAGAGAAAGATGAATATGGGAGGCCCACCAAATTATCTAAAGCACCTGTAAAAGATGAATATGTATTATCTACTCGCGATCTGGCACTTTACAGGCATCTGACCAAAATTATTAATTCAGATGTGCGTTCTCTTAAGATTGAGGGAAGAATGAGGTCTCCAGAGTATGTGGCAATTGTAGTAAGCATATACAGAAAAGCTTTAGATTCCATTGCAGAAGGCGAATGGAAATTTGATAAAGAAGACATCAATAACCTCAAATTAGCGTTTAACAGGGATTTTACAGGAGGATATATCTTAGAAAAGGATTATAGCAGAATAATGGGTCGAAATCTTCCAGGAAACCGCGGTGTTTATGTTGGTTCTCTGATTGAACATAAAAAGAAAGAAGCGTTAATAAAAATCAAAGGAGATATTATTCCCCAAAAAGGTGATGGGATTGTTTTCATACCATCAAATCCCAAGGAAAGAGAGTATGGAATGGTGATGAATGAATTTCCTGAAATTCATAAAAATAAGATTAAATTTAAAGTTAATTTTCCATTAAAGAAAAGAACATCTCTTTATATTACTCGGAGAAAAATATTGATTGATAGAGCAAATGAAATTATCAATGGAATCTCTGATGATTTAAAAAATCAAATTATGGTTGATCTGGAAATATTAATCCAGGAAAACGGCACCATTACGCTTAAAAGCCAGTTCGATGGAGCTAAAGGATTATTAAAATTAGAAACACGTGCTGATTTTAAAATGGAGAAAGCTGTAAAAAGGCCTCTTGATAAAAAGACGATAGAAAATCAAATGACTAAAACTGGTGGAACTCCTTTTAATATTAAAAAAATTCGAATTCAATATCCTGGAAATCTTTTCGCATCCTTAAGTGAACTTAATAAGCTCAGAAGAGATTTATTCAATGAAATAGCAGATAAAATTATTTCATCATATCTTCCACCAGAAGAAGAATTGATAAATTCAAAAAAAGGTCTGAATAATATTTTACTTGAAACCCTTCCTTCAAAAAGACCTCTAAAAAAAATTCCTGAATTAGGCATATACGTCAATGACCTGAATGTCTTGAATGGAGCTATTAATGGAGGTTGCAGGCGGATTTATTTTGATCCATTTATTCAGAGTAGTTTAAAATGCAGATCAGAAGATTTAAAAATTGAAAAAATGAAAGAGTTCATATTAGAGGCCAAATCTTTATGTATATCTGCTGATGCTGTATTTATCCTGAAATTGCCAAAAATAACCTACGATTCAGATTTAAAGATGTTATTAAAGTTACTAGGGCAGTTATCTAAATCTGGAATTAATGAATTTATGGTTGATGGAATTGGAACTGCAAAGGCTTTGTTGGGTTTGAATAATTCGATTAAGTTATATGGATCCTCGGGGCTCAACATCTGGAATCATCTATCGGTAGAAGAATTATCCAAACTTTTTAATGGGCTTACAATATCACCTGAACTTTCAAAAAATGATATTATTAAGACACTTACTCATAATTGGGGCAGTGATGTTTCTTTGGAATTTCTTGTTCAGGGAAACATTGAATCAATAATTTCTAAAGACTGCATTCCATGTATTAGCGGTATAAATAAAAATAATGGTAACAAATTTTTAGGGCTTAAAGATGTTAAAAATCGAGTTTTTCCAGTACTGGTTGATAACCGATGTCATACTTACATTTTAAACTCTGTAGAGTTATGTCTGATAGACCATTTACCTTTTATTTCAAAAACAGGTGTTGATACAGTTATTATAGATGCCCGGGGGAAAACTGAAAAGTATGCCTTTAAAATATGTTCTATTTATGTGAATGCACTTCAAATTATTGCTTCAGGAGGTCCCAACATTAAAAATAATCTTAATTCATTGAAAAATAAGATAAAAAAGATTTCTCTTGGAGGAATTACCACAGGGAATTTTATCAGGGGAATCAAAAATAATTAGTGAAAGATCATTTTACAAATTCTCACCTTTCTTTAAATATAAAAGTAAATTCTCCCGTTTTTTTATCTTCTGTAACTGAAGATAATACATATCTACCTTTTAATCCATTACGAAGCATGTTATAAAGTTTTGAAGATTTTTCTTCTTTTGAATCTGGTTTAATTCTTATTTCCAAGCGTATCACCCTTAAACATATTACAATTATAATATTTATTATTACAGATTAAAATATTATGAATACAATTATGTAAAAAAAAATCTTTTCTTTGCTTATATAATTCTTGAAAATATTACCTAAAATTCCAAATAAAAAGATCTACTCTCTACAATCCATGGAAAACACAAAATCAAATTATATTTTAACTAAATCCTTATTACATGATGAATTGACAATTCAATGGAATACTAAATTACTACAATCTCACTAATTTAAGGTCTAAAACTTTAAATAGAACTGATATCAATAGTGACCTACTTCACATTATATTTCATAATGGTAAATATTCTTTAACGTCTTTTAATTTTAAAATAATTAAATTTTATAATGTGATATCCTTGAAAATTCAATTAACAAATTTAATAAGTGATAAAATGTTATTTCAACTAATATTTACATCTGCACTGACATTAATATTGTTATTAAATGCCATAAACCCCCTATATGCAGCAGAATATGGAAATAATAATTCAAAAAGCATTATTAGTCTGGATAATCTCTTAAGTTTTAATCGGATACCTGATAAAAGTTCCTTCAGTCAATATTAAAAATCCATATGAAGAAAGTGAAGAAATAAAAAAATTTCAGGAATTCTGGAAGAAGGATCTAAATTTAAGTATATAAGAGGGGTTAATAGCAGTGCTTCCAGACTTACTGTAGATGGTGGTGACTGCTGGGCTATGTCAGACTGTTTATATAAAAATATTAAAAAAATGGGTGTAGAATGTAAAATCCTTCAATACGAAACCACACTTTCTACAAGGCATAGAAGTGTACAGATAAAAAGTAATGATGAGTGGATTGATTTACCCTATGGAAAGTATGGATTTGACCACAGATTTGCCGCAACACACTCCAAACCAAGAATGTTCGTTTATAAGGGAGGTTAACTTAACCTCTTAATCTTTTAGCATAATCTAATTTAGATAATTATTAATTCTATGAACTCTAATATATTATATGATGAATTTCCACAAATATAATAGGATATTAATGCCCACAGATGGTTCAAAATGCTCTATAAAAGCAAGTAAACATGCATTATGGGTCGCAGATATGAGCGATGCAGTTATTATAGTTTTACATGTGGTTGATACACATATACTCCAATTAGGTTATTCAGGATTTTTTAGTGAAGACATATATGAAATACTCAAAAAAGAAGGAAAAGAAACAATTGAAAAATTTAGAAAAAAATTGGAAGAAAATAAAAGCAAATGTTCCCATGATATTAAAATAATAACTAAAATCAGAGATGGAGAACCATATGATGAAATAGTAAAGACTATTGATGAAGAAAATATCGATTTAGTTGTTATTGGAGCATCTGGTAGACACGGTATAGATCGACTTTTACTTGGAAGTGTGACAGAACGGGTTATAAGAAAATCAGCAGCCCCTGTTTTAGTGGTTCATTAATTTAAATTAGTATTTGACTCTATTTTTATGTTTTAAATCATATAAATCAGATTTATGAGAATTTAGGTATTTTACTGGTTTCTTTTGGTACATCACTTCCCGAACTTGCGTTTGAGACTATTTCAATGCTACATGGATATAAACTTCTTGCAATCGGTGATTTAATGGGAAGTACTGTAGCAAATTCCACTTTAATATTAGGAGTAGTGGCGCTTATAAACCCAATTTCAGTTCCTGATCTAACAGAGTTCCAGATAGTATCCTTCTTTTTATTTGTTTTAATCTTAATTTTTATAATATTTTTACAAAGTAAAAGCGGAATAACCCGTCTAAAAGCGTTATTATTAATAGTTATCTATGTTATTTTTTTAGTTATATCTGGATATGGCCAGTTAATGTTTTAAATATTTTATCAATTATTGCATTTTACTTCTTTTCACCAGATACTTCTCCATTTCTATTAGGAAGAATCCAGGTAATGCAAAGAGCACTATGGTTATCCACCACTCCAGTGGTATGGCCTCTGTTCTGAAGATGAATTCAAGCGGAGGAAGATACACTATCATTAATAAAGATATTAGCATTGCACTAATTCCCATAAGCAGCCATTTATTGGATATCGGGCTGAAAGTAAATGCAGAATCGTAGATTGATCTTGCAGTTAGGATATAAAAGATATGGGCCAGTATAACGGTTGCAAAAGCTGCTGTTTGTGCCTGTATCACCGTAAATGCATCTACAGAACCTGAAAAGGCGGGTATCCCGTAAATATAAAATACGGATAAGCCTGCACCTGCTATGGCCAGGGAAACTATACCTACCTTCCTTAAAAATAAACGATTCACTATCTGCTCTTTAGGATCGCGTGGTGGAAATTTAAGCAGTCCTTTCTCCTTGGGCTCTTTAATCAATGGTAAAGATAAGAATATGGAAACAAAGAGATTTATCCACAGAATCTGCACAGGCTCTAAAGGAAGGCTGAACACAAAAAGAGGGATAAATGGTGAAAGCAGTACCGCGCCAAGTATTATTAATCCTTGCCCCCCATTTGCAGCAAGAGTATATAATATGACTTTTCTGATGTTTTCGAAGATGTATCTTCCTTCTTCTACTGCTTTTACTATGCTTGCGAAGTTATCGTCGGCTAGCACCATGTCTGATGCTTCTTTACTTACATCAGTCCCGGTTATTCCCATTGCTATTCCTATATCTGCAGCCTTCAAGGCCGGAGCATCATTTACCCCATCCCCTGTCATTGCAACAACTTCCCTTCTTTTCTGTAATTGGGTGGTTATCCTGTATTTATGTTCGGGTGCGACCCGGGCATAAACTGAAACTTCACCAACAATATCAGAAAGCTCTTTATTGGCCATTTTGTTTATTTCTTTTCCGGTAACTACCCTATCTTCCCCTAAACCAATTCCTAACTGTTGAGCAATAGCTTTTGCAGTTATGGCATGATCCCCGGTTATCATAACAGTCCTTATCCCTGCCCCTTTTGCTTTTTCAATTGCACCTATAACTTCCTCCCTTGGAGGGTCAATCATCCCCTGAAGCCCCAGAAAAGTGAGATCATCAATTTCTTCGCGGCTGACTTCTTTTTGGTTCTTTGAAACGACTTTATATGCAAAACCGAGTACTCTTAAAGCATTTTCAGCCATTTCATCGGCAACAGATGATATCTGCTTATTTTGGACATGCCCTATTTTCCCATTTATAAGCTGGTTACTGGACAATTTAATCAGCTTTTCAGGAGATCCCTTAACATAGATGATGTTTTCATTTTTGCCCTGATTTAGGGTGGCCATGAACCTGTTTTCTGATTGGAAGGGCACTTCATCCAGTTGAGGTGGCTTTTCAGTGATATCTGCCTTAAATGCAGATACAATTAAAGCACCTTCTGTGGGGTCTCCCACCACTTTATATTCATTATCATCTTCAACTAAAGATGCGTTATTGCATATCATGCCTGTTTTCAGTGTTTGAATGAACTCTGGAGGTTCCTGGGATAATTTAACCTGATTACCCTCAAATATAAATTCACCCTGTGGTTTGTATCCTGTTCCAGTAACATGGTATGCTTTTTCTCCGCTGTAGATGCTGACCACAGTCATCTGGTTTTTGGTGAGTGTACCAGTCTTATCCGAACAAATCACCGTGGCACGGCCCAATGTTTCTACGGAGGGTAATTTTCTTATAAGCGCATTTCTGCGTGCCATGGCACTAACACCCAGTGCTAAAGTTATGGTCAGTACTGCGGGCAATCCTTCAGGTATTGCCGCAACAGCAAGTGAAGATGAGGCCATAAAAGAGTAAATAAGTCCATAACCGAATAAGTAAGAGATTATAAAATTTAAAAATGCAATAAGTATAATGGCCACCACTATGATTTCAGAAAATTTGTCCATTTTTTTAATTAAGGGAGTTTTAATTTTATGGGTTTCCTTCATTATCTCTGCAATTTTACCCATTTCTGTATTTTCACCAGTAGCTATAACAATTCCCTGACCAGAACCTTCGGTGATGAAAGTGCCGCTGAAGGCAATACAGTTTTGATCTGCAGGAGGAATTTCTGAGGCGATTATATCTTCAACACTCTTTGAAACAGGTACAGACTCTCCTGTAAGGGCTGCTTCATCAGCATGTAAGTTTTTAACCCGGAAAAGACGAAGATCGGCAGGTACTTGAGCCCCACTTCCGAGTATAACCACATCTCCAGGAACAAGTTCACGTGCCAAAATAGATTTTTTCTCACCATCCCTCAGCACTGTGCATTCTGGAACCATCATCTTTTCAAGAGCTTCAATTGATGATTCTGCCTTTCCCTCCTGAATAAATCCTATAATTGTGTTAGCAATTACCACTCCTAAAATAACTGCTGTGTCGATTAATTCACCTATGAATGTCGTAAATACAGCTGCTGCAATTAAAACATATATTAAAGGATTGTTGAATTGCCTTATAAATCTTAAAAACGGACTTATTTGCTTAAAACTTATTTCATTATTTCCATATTTTTTTAGTCTCTTTTTTACCTCTGTAGAGCTGAGTCCATTAGAACTGGTTTTTAAAATTTCAAAAGTCTCATTTACTGACCTTTGATACCACTTGATTTCACCTGACATGGGTTGACCTTATCTTATTCATTACAAGAACCTATTTTTAGAATTCATCTTCAATTGAACATGATGGATCATGACATATTCCCGCCACCTTAGAAACATTCAGCACAAATGCAAGTCCTTTACCGGGTTCATTTAATTTTCCTGCTCTTACAATAGCATCAAGTACTTTGTCTGCAAGTTCTTTCTTAATCAGTATCATGATTATTTCTTTAGCTGGCTCGATTGGAATCCCTAAAATCTTTTCATGTTCATGTACACCAGTTCCTCGCCCATAGAAAACTGTTCCCCCCTCTGCCCCTGCTTTTTGTGCTTCTTCTAAGATTTCACTTCCCCTTTCTGCCTCAACAATCGCAAAAATAATCTGAAATGGGTTTCCATTGTTCATTTTTTTATCCTCCTTTTAATCATGATTCCAAATAATAACATGAGAATTATGGGGCACATGGCTATTACTCCAATGGTTCCAAGTCCAAAAACACCAGATTCACCACCCAGCATACCGATGGCAATACTGGTTATGATTGGTAGAGCAAAGGTAACAACTACTGGCCCTGTAGCAACAGCCCCTGAGTCGAATGCTATGGGAATGATATCTCCGGGAGATATATACGTTAAAAACAGTAATAGAATATATCCTGGTATTAAAATAAATGCAATAGGAATTTCAAAGTAAATTCTCAAGATTATAAGTGTTAATGCAATTCCAACTCCCAATGCAATAATTGGAATGATATATTTTCTTTTTAAATATCCTGCCGAAACTTTTTCTATTTCATAAGCAAGAAGACTAACAGCAGGTTCAGCAAAAACAACGATAATACCTATAACAAATATCAGGAAAATCACTAAAAATGAATTTGTTTCCGATAAAAATGCGCCTATTTTTTCTCCCATGGGAATTAAACTTATTCTAGCCCCTAAAAGGAATAAGAAAAAACCTATTGTGGTCATTAATATACCAACAAGCATTCTCTTAAAATTAGGGGGTACTTTTTTAAGTACAATAAGCTGGAAAAATATAAATAACACGATAACTGGAGTTATGGCTTCAATAACTTCAATAAAAACTTCAAGTGGTAAATTGAAATCCATTAGATTCCTCCTTTGATTAGGCCATATACCAGAAGTGCCATAATCGGCCCTATAGAACCAATTGCCATGACTCCAAATCCAGATGTTAATCTATCCCGTCCACCCAGAACAGATGCTATTCCTATTCCAAAAGCAATTAAAAAAGGTACTGTCATTGGACCTGTGGTTACTCCTCCCATGTCAAATGCAGTGGTTAAAAACTCTTCATTAGAAATTAGGGCAAGTGCCAAATTTATTGTATATCCTGGTATTAAAATATATTTGATAGGCGTATTAAGGATTATTCTTAAAATAGCTACAATAGCAAATACCCCTAGCCCTAAAGCCGTTACATAAATAATCTCTCTTTGAGTTAAGAAAAAGAGCACTATATTTTCGATCTGATATGCCAATAACCTAACGTCAGGTTCTGCTATGGTAAGGGTTACTCCAAGGAGAAATCCAAAAAATAATATCATAAATAGTGCCTTTTTTTCTATAAAAGAGGCTCCTATCTGCTCTCCCATAGGTAAAAGCCCAAATTTAGCTCCCTGAATAAAAATTACAAATCCAAATAATGTAAAAATTAATCCAACCACAATGGGGATAAATTCCATAATACTCATTCTTATAAAAAATATCTGAAATATAAAAATCAGCAATATGGCTGGTGAGAATGATTTTAATGTAGATTTAAATTCTTTTTTAAAGGCCTTGAATTTCATAGAATTCTTTAAAACTTTTATTATCGACATATACTTTTAAATATAATCAAATGGATTTGAGAGTCCAATTGAGAAATGTTATCTACTTCTATTATTTTGTTTTTCCTACTGGATGAAACTTTCTATGAATTTTGCATATACCGGCCTTGTAATGAATATTCCAACAAGTATTCCTATTATTGTGGTGAATGCAAACCCGGAGAGAATTCCTATTCCTGCATAACCTCTGGAAAATCCAATGTAAGCTAATGGAAGCATTGCTGCAATAAGCGTAGCTGCCGATGCGAATACTATGAAGAATGCGCCTTTAATTCTCATTCTTAAAGAAGCGCTCCTTTTTCTGGATTTTTTATCTTCTTTTGAATCCCCTTTTTTTAGAACTTCATCAGTTATAATTAACTGGTCATCTACCCCCGTACCAATAGCTGCAATTATTCCTGCTATGGCAGCTAAATCTATATTCCATTGTATAATAGACGCTATTCCCAGTATTAAGAGCAATTCAGTAAGACTTGTAAATATTATTGGAATTACAAGTAAAGGAACCCTATAGCGCAAAAATATGATAATAGATACTACTATAACTGCCAGTAAACCTGCAATCAGTGCCCCTGTTCTGAATTGATCTCCTAATTCTGCTGATACACTGCTCACTCCCGCAATACTAACCTGTACCGGTAATGCACCAGACTGTAACACAGTTTGTATGGTTCTTGCTTCATTTTCTGCAGCCTCTGCGGTTTCAGCAGTTCCTGAGACTTCTATTTCAGTTACCGGTGTTCCTGTTGCCAGTCCTTCACTTAAAACTGGTGAAGATACTAATTCACCATCTAAATACATTTCTACAGGTTCTCCTGCCCTACCTTGGGCTACCTGTGCAAATCTGTTTGCTCCTTGAACAGATACAGTGAATGGCACACTCCACTGATTTCCGCTGATTTGATATGGTCGGACATTTGTTATATCAGTTCCAGTAAGGGCTGTCTGGTTATCTATTCTTGCTTCAAACACGCCCGGGGTTCCCACTACATCTGTAACTTCTTCTGGCCTCACTCCTGCAATTTCCACAATTACGTCCTGATTTCCGCTTGCCCGCACGTTTACGTCTCTTACACCAAATATGTTAAGTCGCCTGTCAAGGACTGTTACAACTGTATTCATGGTGGCCTGATCAACAGGCTGCTCTAAATGAATTTGAATAACTGATCCGCCCTCCAAATCCAGTCCCTGTTGTATACCTAACACTGAAATTGAAGTTATACTAACTATAATCAATATTATAAGTAGTATAACGCGATAATCCTTTAAAAATTCGGTGATTTTACTCATCTGCGACCACTCTCCATGTACCATCTGAGTATTCCAAGATTCATAAGCCATGTTACTAAAACGTCAGCAGTTAACCCTATTATTAAAACAGCTGCAATATTTGCAAGAACTTCTGCAGAAGGTATTAATAATATTACTACAATGTACAATGTAATCATGGCGCTTATTGATGTAATGGCCATTGTAAGCCCTGTTTTCATTGCGTCGATTGCTCTTTCTGTAATTGTTCCTTCCCTACGTTTTAATACGCGCGTTGTAAGTAAAACGTCCGTATCTACACTGTATCCAATAAGCAAAAGCAAAGCACCAACTGATCCAATGGATAAAGGTATTCCAAATAAGGACATTCCTCCTGCAGCTATGATAATATCAGATAATGCCGCTAAAATTACAGCCATCGAGGGCACAAAACTCCGGAATATGATAAATATAGTTACAGCCATGAATAGGAATGCAAATCCTATCGCCCAGTAAACCTGTATTAATGCTTCTGAACTTAAAACAGGTCCTACAGATCTAAAGCTCTGTATAACTGCTGTTCCATTTAATGTATTTGCTAAAGTTTCGTATTTTACTTCTCCACCCATTTCTACAGTAGCTTGTGTAGAGCTAATTGAATTAACATCAACCTCAGTTAATCCCAGATCACCACCAATTAGACTTTCTAATTCAGTTTGAGTTATTGGGTGTTGAAGCTCTAGATCAACTATTGTACCTCCCTGTAATTCTATTCCCTGATCTAAACCATTGAAAGCTAATATGGCCAATGCAATTATGGTTATAATAACTGGAATTGCAATTAATGATTTATAAGATTCCATGATTTCTTCAATTTTCATAAAATCACTGGTTAAACAAAATTTAGAAATTATAATTTTCCTAAATTTGGAATTATATGGATTTTTTTTGACTGGTCGATGATCAGACCACCAGACATTTATTAATTATTTTAATTTTTATATTAATTATTATTTATGGCAAAATGAATAAAAAAGTCAATGAAACCCTTAATAATTCTTATTCAAATTTTACATGAAAAATAAATTAGATATTTCCACTTAATAATAAAATTTTATATTCTAATTTCAAAGAGCAATTTAAGGTGCTTAAATTCATTTTACTGAACTTGTTGACAGCTGAATCCCATTTAATATCATTAAAAAAAAAATTATTTTTTTATTTATGATATCTATAATTAGCTGCTAATTTGCTGGTTACTACTAGTTTAGCCCTCAATAGTTCTTCATCTACATGTTCGCTTTTTTTGACTGCAAGTTCTATTTTTCCCAGCAAAGACTCTAAATCAGAGGGTTTACATTTATACGCCTCATTTAATAAATTAAGATTTGTATTCTTCACTTTAGTTCAAACCTCAATCTTTTTAATGTTTTATTTTATGTATTTTATAATACTTTAATTTTAAGTTTTATTACGTTACGTGGTGTAAATAAAAAATTCTATGAGCAAAAAACAAAATAATTCGCGAAACGAGATTTAAGCTCTCAGCCATAGTTTTGTTCCTTAGACACTATATATTATTAAATATTCATTATGACAGACAGAACCTGTATCTTTAATAGATAAGATTTTCAAGATATCAGTAAATCTTAATCATTTAGACTCACGTTCATCACATCCATGCCTTCCTCATAATTTTAACGAAAGGTTAATATGATTAAAAGAGCATTTTTCAGTCGTTCCATGGATTTCAATAGAAATTTCACATTTTTAAAAATTTGAAGAATTATATTATAGAATTCAATTGAAATATCAAAATAGCACCAAATTTAGTAATAAGATAGACAGTACATCCTATTTCACACATAATGTCACTAAATACATATCGTTTAGTTTTACATTTTTGGACCCAATAAATCTTATTTTTCTATTTTAAAGTATTAACTTATGCCTCATATCATGTCAATACGCATCACCAAATCACGTTAGCTGTTAATATAATATTTAATTTTGTGACAACAAAATAAAACACCCAAAACAAAAGGGACGGAGGTAATAATAATTGGAAGAAATCAATAAAATTGACATCTATTTAATGAAATACAGCCCTCCTAAATCCCTAATAAATAATTTAAAACATCCTGATATTAATATACATATTTTTAAAGACTTAAATAAACTTATACAAACATTAAAACAATATTCTAACCCAATAACAGAATTTGAACATAAAATAATAATTATTTACTCCAAAACCCCCTTGAACAACATTGTCCAGATAATAAGGAGAATAAAAGAAGATCCAATAATAAAAACTGTACCTGTTTTTGTAATATCTGAGCCTGCAGACAAAAAAGAGATAAATGACGCTTACTGCCATAACTTGAACGGTTATATAGTCCTACCCAGAGATCCTGAAAGCTTTAAACATTCTATAAAATCATTTAAAGACTTTTACCTTAACAACGTGAAACTACCCTAATTCTACATTCTATTTTGAACTTAATTTTGAACTTAAATTAATGGAATAATTTCAAAAACAATTTAGTAAGATAAATATATTGAAAGTTAAAAAGATTTTTATGCAACTCCAAAGCAAGTCATAATATGAATAAATTGTTGAAAAAAATCATCTTATTTGATATAATTATAATTACAATTTTGTTATATATTTTGAATGTAATATTTACTAATTTTCATCGTTGAATCCTTAAAATTAATTTGATCCTTTAACTAATTCCTTTTAAGGTTCAATACCTTAATAATCCTATTTTTTCATCATACTTGAATTTTAGACTGCCCAATACAATCCGTCATGATAGTTTCACAATCCGGGATTATACAGTTTCCTGAGCTTTGCATGTTAAATTCTCTTTTAATTCTTTTGAACTGCTCTTTAATTTGATTGAAAGGTTACATAAAGCAGTTTCATAATCTTCACAAAACTTAGCAACAATTAAATTTTCTTTTATACAATTTGGACATATTTTTGCCAATTTAGTCGCCATCTATTGGGTATTTGTCCTATAAATAAGGCGCGAGATTATATTATTCTCTTCTTTAGTTTTACAAATTCTTCTTCTGTTATTGCTCCTGAATCTAAAAGTTCTTTGGCTTTTTTAATTTCATCAATTGGATTGCTTTTTTTGGAATTATTTTCATTAATATCTCTTAAATTAGCAATCTGCTCCTGTACTGAAGACACAAAATCAGATCCATCTACTTTATCTATAAGGCCTATTTTGATTTTTCCCCCAGCAAACATGATATCAATACGGTCATATACCAATCCTTTTTCTAAAGCTATACTCGTTATATCCCCATATCTAATGAATTGATCCCCTTTATCTCTTTTTGTAAATGTTCCCTTCCAATGCAAATTTAAACCCGTTTCATGTAATGTTAATATAGCATCTGTGTATTTTTCATCATCAAATCCCTGTATTTCAAGTCCAAATTTAGATTTAATATTATTTTTTGTCAATTTTAATTCCCCGTTATAATCTAAAGTAAATAAGAGAATACACCCGCATACACTTGAACAAACTGAAAAAATAATTTCTGTGATTTTAAATGTCTTTTCTGGCCATGAAAATGTACTTAAAAATTTTTTTCATATATTGCTATTTTTGAATTTTGGTTATTCATGATTTCTAATTATGGATAATCAAAATATCATTATAATATTTGCTATTCAATAAAAATAGAAAAGATTATATTCACTTTAACAGATAAATTGGTACCTTATTTTTAATTGATTAATAAAAACTAAAACGCTTTTTAATTAAATTTTTACGAGAAAATGGCTAAATTAGAATTAAAAGACGTTGAACAAATATAATATAAATTAGATTAAGTATTAGTATGAATATAATAATAAACCTAAAAATACTTTTTTTATCTCTTAGTATTGATACTTTTTGCATCTTTGAATCATGACATTAGTAACATTCAATTTAATCCTTTATAATCCCATTAAACACTGTATTTGCTCTCTCTGTATATTATTGACATTAGTAGTTTTATTTTTAGGTTCTATTTTCTTAGGAATTCTTTTATTAAAGGAGTTTAGTGTTGTTTGTGTATTAAATTTAATAAGGAAGTCCATATCATCTTTTATGAGGTTAATCCAGTCTTCTATATGTTTTAAATCTGTTTGGGGGTCTGTGGTTGATTCAGATTTTAGAGAATCTTCTATCATGCTTTTTACAACATTCAGGCTGCTTACCGTTTCATTATAGAATTTATCAAACTCTTTGAAGGGAAATATTATCAGATCCTCATCTTCCTGGAATACTGCAGGATTATAGAAGACTATTTCATTTTTTGAGTGTTTTATGACACTTAACCTCATGATCAATAGACCTCCTTATCTTTTTTTGATTGGTTCAATCCATTATTATGGGCATATAATAAAAAATTAGTTGTGCAAGAGAGCATTTGAAAACTAATATAAAATCACAAGTGCACGACCCAAAACTCAAAAACTAATAATATTGAAATACTTACCATAAAACGTATTTCTGCTTTTTAAATCGAAGTTAAAGCAGGTAAACCTGCCCATTTTTTATTAAAAAGCTATTCCTATTAAATGCTTTTAGGAATCAATTCTGTAATTTGATAAGATATCGCTTAGATATTTTTCTTTTGCTGCTTGAAATTAATTTAGGCTCTAATTAACTTGATTAAAGTTAAAAAAGCCATGAATAAGTAAAAATTTAAATAGTAATTTATTATTACTACTTGATTCAATATTATATTAAACTTTTTTAAATAAACATAAAGGGTTCTTCATGAAACAGAATGATAAATTCAGGGAAATCTTTGAAAAATCACCGGTAGGTATTCTATTTTTTGATAATGGAGGAAAATTAACTGATATAAATAAATCAGCTTTAGAAATAGCTGGTGTTTCCAAATTAGAAGATGTTAAAAAAATTAATTTATTTGATAACGCTACAATTAGCTCTAAAAAAGATGAATTACTTAAAAAGGGATTAATTAAACTCCAATTCCCAGTAAATTTTGATAATATTAGAAGATTAAGTATTCACAATTCTACACGGTCTGGAATTGCTTTTATTGATTTAACTATTTCTGTTATTGATTCTGGTTTTTTGGTGCAAATTCAAGATATCACAGAACGTAAAAAAAGTGAAGATCATTTCCGCAAAGAGGTGGAACGGGAAAGTTTTCTTCTTGAACTTTACAAAAAAGCACCTCAACTTACAGACAAAGAACTTTATGAATGTACCCTGGATTATACAGTTAGCCTCACAGACAGCACTATTGGATTTTTCCATAGGATCTCCGATGACCAGAAAACTATTGTTTTAACAGCATGGAATAATGAAGCATGGAATACTTGCAAAGCTTCATTTAAAAATCATTATTCTATTGAAGAATCAGGAAACTGGACTGACTGCGTAGAAGCTAAACGTCCGATTGTATATAATGATTATAAAAATTCTCCTAATAGAAAAGGGTTTCCAAAAGGACATCCACCGGTAAAAAGATTCATAAGTACACCAGTATTTGATGAAGACAAGGTTAAGTTCATTTTCGGTGTGGGAAATAAAGTAGATGAATATGATGACTATGATGTAATACAAATTCAGTCAGTGGCTAATGAACTATACCGGATCCTTAAACAGCGTTATTCAGCACAAGCATTAAAAGAAGCCCATGATAATTTAGAAAAAAAGGTTGAAGAGCGTACAGCAGAATTAAAACAAGCCTATGACTCATTACAGCAAAGTGAATTAAAATTTAAAACCCTTGCTGAAAACTCACCAGACATTATAAACAGAATGGATAAAAGGTTTAAAAACGTCTATGTAAACCCTGTAGTCATAAATATATCAGGTATGCCTCCAGAACATTTTATGGGCAAAAAAATTGATGAATTAAGAATACCTGAGGAATTTACAGTCCCGCTTATAGAAAAAGCTAAAAAAGTTTTTGAAACAGGGATGATGGAAGAATTTGAAACTGAAATACCCACTATAAACGGCTTAAAGACTTTTTATACATACTTAGCTCCTGAATATGATGAAAACGGAGAAACAAATACAGTTCTTTCAGTTTCTCATGATATAACTGAATTAAAACGGACTGAAAACCAATTGAAAGAAACAATCACCGAATTGGAACGTTCTAATGAGGAATTGCAGAGTTTTGCTTATATCACAAGTCATGATCTGCAGGAACCATTACGTAATATTGCCAGTTTTGCTCAATTATTGCAGAGACGTTACAAAGGAAAATTAGATGAGGATGCCGATGAGTTTCTTAACTTTATGGTTGAAGGCGCAACCAGAATGAAGAACATGATCCAGGGATTACTTGAATATTCACGCATTGATAAGACAGATACAGGATTTAAAGAAACCAATATCAATTTTAAAGTTGAAAAAGCCATTGAAAACTTACAAAGTATTATCAATGAATCAAATGCAGAAATTACACATGATAACCTTCCAGCCGTTGTTGCAAATCCTAACCAGATGATCAGAATCTTCCAGAATTTGATCTCAAATGCCATTAAGTTCAAAAAGCCCCAATACCCCCCAAAAATCCATATTTCATGTAAAAAGAAAAAAGATGAATATATTTTTTCAGTAAGTGACAATGGTATTGGAATTGAAAAACAATACATTGACAGAATATTTGAAGTTTTTAAGCGTTTACATACCATGGATGAATATGAAGGCACTGGAATAGGTTTAGCAATTGTTAAAAGAATAATAGACCATCATGGTGGAAAAATCTGGGTTGAATCAGAGTTAGGTAAAGGCTCAACCTTTTACTTCACATTACCTATCCCTAGAAATGAAAATAATTTATTGAATTACTTTTAATAGTTTTTAGTGATTTTTCCAATTCCAATTACCCTGTGAGGTAGTATTTCCTAAAATCTGAAAAAATTAACCGATTTGTCTATTTCATATTCAAAAGGGTTAATGGTGAACTTCATCACCTCAACTTTAGTTGTCTTTAAAATCAGATGAAAATAAAGATGCTTGAACCCCCAAGGGATTTATCAATGACATTGCCCCCCCCCATTTATTTATAAAATCCCCATCATCTTCAGACCTATATAAACTAGCATTAATATAAAAATATAGTTCAAATGTTTGGATGGAAGGCTATGTGCAGCTTTAACTCCCAACTGCGCCATAGGAATGCTTGCACCAGCTAAAAAAACAAATTGAAACATGTTTACATATCCAATGGAATAGGGAGGTAACCCATATATCCCCAATCCATTAAGGATGTAGGAAATTATCCCTCCAATTGAAGTAAACACAATAACAGCGGTGGATGTTCCAATAGCTTCATGCATACTGTATCTCATAAAAATAGCCATGAATGGAACCGTTATAAATCCACCGCCAACCCCAAG